>NZ_JBIUCS010000100.1:0-382 GCF_044538485.1 Acinetobacter sp. ABJ_C5_2
CCATCTGCCAACACTGGAAGTGTATTGTCGGCAAGTGTCCAGGTACCGTTGCCATTATTGGTTGCCGGGTAGTCCACTCCGTCTACAGTCACCACCACAGTCGCTGTCGGGTCGTTCACTGTACCGATTAATTCAGGTGTGCTGTCATTGGTGATTACATCACTTAACGCAACAGTCGGTGCTGTGGTATCGACAGTCACTACTGCACCTGTTGTACCCACATTACCTGCTGGGTCAGTTGCAGTCACAGTCACGGTATGTGGTCCATCAGTCAACACTGGAAGCGTATTGTCCGCAAGGGTCCAGGTACCATCACCATTATTGACCGCAGGATAGTCCACACCATCTACAGTCACCACAACTGTCGCAGTCGGATCGTTCA
>NZ_JBIUCS010000101.1:0-379 GCF_044538485.1 Acinetobacter sp. ABJ_C5_2
CCGGTACTGTAATCAGACCAAGCAAGTTCGCTGCTGCAGTATCTACAGTCACCACCGCACTGGTTGTACTCACGTTACCTGCTGGGTCGGTTGCTGTCACAGTCACAGTATGTGGACCATCTGCCAATACTGGAAGTGTATTGTCTGCAAGTGTCCAAGTACCGTTGCCATTATTAACCGCTGGATACTCCACACCATTTACAGTCACCACCACAGTCGCTGTTGGATCGTTCACTGTACCGGTTAATGCAGGTGTACTGTCATTGGTAGTTACATCACTTAACGCAACTGTCGGTGCTGTGGTATCGATAGTCACCACTGCACCTGTTATCCCCACATTACCTGCAGGGTCGGTCGCTGTCACAGTTACTGTATGTGG
>NZ_JBIUCS010000102.1:0-369 GCF_044538485.1 Acinetobacter sp. ABJ_C5_2
GTACAGTCTCTGCAGACATTACGGCACCTGTGGTTGCGCTAGATGATGTGTTGACGAATGACAGCACACCTGCGCTGACCGGTACAGTGAATGATCCGACTGCGACTGTGGTGGTGACTGTAGATGGGGTGGACTATCCAGCAGTCAATAACGGCAACGGTACCTGGACGCTTGCAGACAATACGCTTCCAGTGTTGACCGATGGACCACATACGGTAACTGTGACAGCGACCGACCCTGCGGGTAATGTGGGTACAACAGGTGCAGTGGTGACTATCGATACCACAGCACCAAATGCACCGGTTCTTGATCCAATCAATGCCACTGATCCAGTGACAGGTACAGCAGAAGCGGGATCAACCGTGACTG
>NZ_JBIUCS010000103.1:0-368 GCF_044538485.1 Acinetobacter sp. ABJ_C5_2
GTATGTGGTCCATCAGTCAACACTGGAAGCGTATTGTCCGCAAGGGTCCAGGTACCATCACCATTATTGACCGCAGGATAGTCCACACCATCTACAGTCACCACAACTGTCGCAGTCGGATCGTTCACTGTACCGGTTAATGCAGGTGTACTGTCATTGGTTAACACGTCACTCAAGGCAACGGTCGGTGCCAATGCATCTACAGTGCCTGTACCTGGTAATGATGGGTTACCTGCTGGGTCAGTTGCTGTTGCTGTAACAGTTTGACCATCAAGCAAGTTACCTGGGTTTGGCGCTGTCCATTGACCATCTGGGCCTGCAACCACAGTTGCTGTTGTGCCATCAGGGAAGCTTACAGTCACGGTTGA
>NZ_JBIUCS010000104.1:0-351 GCF_044538485.1 Acinetobacter sp. ABJ_C5_2
CCTCATTGCCAGGTTCAGGTACAGTCTCTGCAGACATTACGGCACCTGTGGTTGCGCTAGATGATGTGTTGACGAATGACAGCACACCTGCGCTGACCGGTACAGTGAATGATCCGACTGCGACTGTTGTGGTGACTGTAGATGGCACAGACTATCCAGCAGTCAATAACGGCAACGGTACCTGGACGCTTGCAGACAATACGCTTCCAGTGTTGACCGATGGTCCACATACAGTAACTGTGACAGCGACCGACCCTGCAGGTAATGTGGGGATAACAGGTGCAGTGGTGACTATCGATACCACAGCACCGACAGTTGCGTTAAGTGATGTAACTACCAATGACAGTACAC
>NZ_JBIUCS010000105.1:0-339 GCF_044538485.1 Acinetobacter sp. ABJ_C5_2
AGGACATTATCAATGATAAAAGCTATGACTGGACCAGTTTACAGTACTTCAATGATGTGAAATTTGAAGGTGCGAACTTTGCCGATGCCCAGTTCTTAAGAGTAGGCAATGATCTGGTGATCAAGGCATTTGGTACAGACGATTCAGTGACCTTTAAAAATTATCTGGATCAGAATGACTCGTATAGTCGAGATTTCAATTTTATCTTTGCAGACAAGACGATTTCTACTTCGGAAATCACGGGTCTTACTATGCAGCTTAACGGCACGGATGGTAACGATGTACTGAATGGCTGGAAAGGTAAGGATATTCTGATTGGTGGCCTAGGGGATGACACAC
>NZ_JBIUCS010000106.1:0-334 GCF_044538485.1 Acinetobacter sp. ABJ_C5_2
ACTGCATCCGGACCTAACGCAACACGGGCATCAAAGCTGCCGTCTGTGCCTAGTTCTGCTGTATTGATGAGGCCATCAGTGTTTAAGTCATCCGGTACTGTAATCAGACCAAGCAAGTTCGCTGCTGCAGTATCTACAGTCACCACCGCACTGGTTGTACTCACGTTACCTGCTGGGTCGGTTGCTGTCACAGTCACAGTATGTGGACCATCTGCCAACACTGGAAGTGTATTGTCGGCAAGTGTCCAGGTACCGTTGCCATTATTGGTTGCCGGGTAGTCCACTCCGTCTACAGTCACCACCACAGTCGCTGTCGGGTCGTTCACTGTACCGA
>NZ_JBIUCS010000107.1:0-331 GCF_044538485.1 Acinetobacter sp. ABJ_C5_2
AGTCGCATTGATCGGATCAATTACTGGTGCACTTGGCGCTGCCGTATCGACAGTCACGATGACATCTGTTGGGCTGCTGATATGACCTTGTGAATCCACTGCTTGGGCATGGATGGTGATTGGGCCATCTGCAGTCACAGGAATCGCTGCAGTGATATAGCCATTGCCCAGGTCAGTCGCATTGACAGTGTAGTCAGTGCCGTTAACGTTCACGACAGTGCCCACTACTGCATCCGGACCTAACGCAACACGGGCATCAAAGCTGCCGTCTGTGCCTAGTTCTGCTGTATTGATGAGGCCATCAGTGTTTAAGTCATCCGGTACTGTAATC
>NZ_JBIUCS010000108.1:0-324 GCF_044538485.1 Acinetobacter sp. ABJ_C5_2
TGTCCTGCCCATGACCTGACTGGAAGATATAAATATCTTTCTCATAATCACCACCTGTCATGACATCGTTACCACTGCCACCAATCAAGGTATCCTGACCAGCACCGCCATTCAACGTGTCATTGCCTGCTCCACCATTGAGCATGTCATTACCGTTATCACCATTCAGTACATCATTCCCTGAACCTGTGATCAGTGTGTCATTGCCATCACCACCGTTTAAGATGTTCTTACCTTCTCCACCATCTAACAGGTCATCACCTGCATAACCTGTCAGTGTGTCATCCCCTAGGCCACCAATCAGAATATCCTTACCTTTCCAGC
>NZ_JBIUCS010000109.1:0-320 GCF_044538485.1 Acinetobacter sp. ABJ_C5_2
ATTGATTGGATCAAGAACCGGTGCATTTGGTGCTGTGGTATCGATAGTCACCACTGCACCTGTTGTACCCACATTACCTGCAGGGTCGGTCGCTGTCACAGTTACCGTATGTGGTCCATCGGTCAACACTGGAAGCGTATTGTCTGCAAGTGTCCAAGTACCGTTGCCATTATTAACCGCTGGATACTCCACACCATCTACAGTCACCACCACAGTCGCAGTCGGATCATTCACTGTACCGGTCAGCGCAGGTGTGCTGTCATTCGTCAACACATCATCTAGCGCAACCACAGGTGCCGTAATGTCTGCAGAGACTGTAC
>NZ_JBIUCS010000011.1:0-75706 GCF_044538485.1 Acinetobacter sp. ABJ_C5_2
TACCTACTTCTTATCAAATTAGACTAAAGCGATCATTTATAAGAATGGAAGTTATTCGAAAGGAAAGTAATAAATTAATTCGATATCACATGTTTAAGCGCCTTAATACTGGTGGAGAAGGTCTAGAAGATCAAGAACTTAGAAACTGTACTATTCGAATTTTAAATGAAAGTTTTCCTGACTTTCTTAATGAACTAGTTGAAAATCAGGATTTTCAAGATACAACACTAAATATATCAGATGCTAAAACTATAAATGCATACAAACAAGAACTTATTTTAAGATTTTTAGCATTTAAAAATTTTAGAGAAAATTATACTCATGATATTGCCGATTTTCTTGATGAATATATGGAACGTGTTTCATTACCTAATTCTGACATACATTTTATAGAATTTGATTACCATACCGAAAAAGCTATTTTTGATAAGACCTTCAAAATACTAAATAAGACATTGGGTTCTAAAGTATTTGGGCAAGCTTCAAAGAACTTTGATTCAATTCATGAAAACTTTTCTATTTATCAATATGAAAGTATTAGCTTAGCTTTACAGAAGATTATCAATCTGGTTGATTGTGAGAACTCTAACCATTTAGCTAAAATTAGCGAGAAATTAGTATCAATTAAGTTAAATAAAGATTTTAAGCCTATTACTACAGGCGGTGGTAAAAATACAAAAAACAAATTAAATGAGCGTATTGAGTTTGTTTCATCAAGATTAATGGAGATTAATTTTGATTAATTTAGATGAAATTTTATCAGAATTTGAACAAGACTTATCTTGGAGAGAAACAGAATTACGTTTTTTCGAAAATGATCTAAATAAAACTCAAGAAGAGTCTTTACAAATGATTAACACAAAACCCCTAATTTTACTTTTATATTCTCATTTTGAAGGGCATGCAAAGTTAATGTTCACAAAATGTGCTAATCAAATAAATTCACTTGAACTCGATTGTTCAAAAACCATACCAAATCTGGTAGCTAGTTCCCTAGACTCTACATTTGGAGCCTTAAAAAATCCTGATAAAAAGCATCCCTTATTTAACAAAGAGTATGACCCTGATTTTAAAGAACTTTGTCGTAGAACTGAATTCATTGAAGTGATACAGAATATTATGCTGACTAAAGTAAAGCTAAAAGTAGATAAAATAGTTGACGTAGAGTCTAATTTAAAGCCTCCCGTACTCAAAAAAATTTTTTTCCGTTTAGGATTTGACCATACTTGTATCTCAGAAAGTGATCTTAGCAATTTAAATAAACTATTAGAGTTTCGAAACAATATTGCACATGGTAGTAAGAAAAATGGATGGATTTATTCAGAATATCTAGAAATCAAAACCTCCATATTAACTCTACTTAAATTAATAAAACAACAAATTATAGGGTACTTATCATTAAATAAATACTTACTACCTATGTCAGCTTAAGTTAAAATATTTAGACTAGTTATTAAATCTAGTCTAAATACTTTTAATATATAAATATTAAAATAAAATCTATTAATATAATTAATTTTTAATACCTCTCAATTTTTAAAATTAAAGGGTTCAAATAATCTATTTTAATTTTAGTTGCATCAAAAAGACATTACCTTTCTTTCAAATGAGGTCTGATTATCTCTTTAACTACTTCAGTTGAAATGCCATACCCATCATGCAAATTTGGTAATATCCCTGCATCTAAAAATGCATTTGGTTAACCAACCATGTCAAAACGAGGATGTGACCCATTTCTTTAAACTAATGAGCCGATAGCTTCTTGTAAACCATCAATCAGGGAGTGATTTTCTGCAATTAAAATAGGACGTCCATTTTTACGACTTCATTTAAGATGTTTTTTCACCTAAAAGTTTTATTGTAGACATATGTGAAACTGAAATTTCAATTCCTTATTATCTCGAGTATATATATGTTTAATAATCCTACTGGAATAATATTTTCTTAATTGAATCCTACCAAGATCCGTTTATCAACAGGAGGAATCTTTTAAGCTTTTATCTGTCTATATGACCTGAATTTCCTTAACTCTTAAGTGATTCATCATCTCGCGAACAAATACAAAGTAGGTAAAAATATAAAGCTGATCTGGAGCCACTTGGCTTGTGCAGTAGCTCAAACGCTCAATAAAATCATTGAATCCATGCTCAAGCTCAATACGGCTAATTTGCTTTTTAGTACTAAAAAATAACTCACTGAGTTGTGTCATGGTTGCATCAGACGTAACCGCCACACCACTTATATTTAAATTTCTGAGTGGCTTTGACTCGATGATTTCTTCAATGAAATAAATCATCTTTTCGATAGCAAGTTCATCAATAACACCATAACGAATACTTCTTGAATCAACAAAACTCAAGCCCTGCTCAATTTGAATGTGTTGGTTGCCTATTTCGAATGACAGCCCCTTAAGACCAAGTGAAAATTTTAAAACCGAGTCGGGATGAATCATAAAAATAGCTTACCGTTGAGTTTTACTAATAGGATTAGTGCCAGCTTGTTCAATATTTAGCGTTAACATCGCTAATTATCATTAACACTATATATAATAAAAAACTCTTTAAAAAGACGAAAAATCAATCTTATATTCATCCAATCCTACGATTAAAAAATAGAGTATAAGCATGAAAAAATTAGTAATTTTAGGTGTTGCGATTTATAGCTTTGCCCAACTTGCAAATGCAGCAATATTAAATGTAAAACCCTATGGCACGACTCAAGACGGTCAAAAAGTTGAACTCTATACCATGAGCAATAACAAAGGAGTCTCAGTTTCTTTTATTAGCTTCGGTGGTGTAATTACCCAGATTTTGACTCCCGATGCACAAGGCAAACAAAATAATATCGTTTTAGGCTTCGATGATCTAAAAGGCTATGAAGTCACTGATACCAAGGAAGGCATACATTTTGGCGGATTAATTGGTCGTTATGCGAACCGTATTGGTAATGCTAAATTTAGCTTAGATGGAAAAACGTATAACCTTGAAAAAAATAATGGACCAAATTCATTACATAGTGGTAATCCGGGTTTTGATAAACGTGTTTGGCAAGTTAAACCCCTCGTTTCCAAAGGTGAAACCGTTAAAGCTTCTCTGAAGTTAACCAGTCCAAATGGTGATCAAGGTTTTCCCGGAAAATTAGATGTGGAAGTGATCTACAGTCTTTCAGATCAAAATGAATTCCAAATCGAATATAAAGCCAAAACTGATCAACCAACAGTCGTCAATCTCACCAACCACAGTTATTTCAACTTATCAGGTGCTGGCAATAATCCTTATGGTGTACTAGATCATGTGGTGCAACTCAATGCAGACCGTATATTGGTAACCGATCAAAACTCTTTACCCACAGGTGAAATAGCTTCGGTTGCAGGTACACCTTTTGATTTTCGGACGCCTAAAGCAATTGTGAAAGATATTCGAGCGAATCATCAGCAATTGGCCTATGGATATGGCTATGATCAAACTTGGGTAATTAATCAAAAGTCTCAAGGAAAATTAAATCTTGCAGCTCATGTTTTTGATCCGAAATCTAAACGGACACTGCAAGTCTTAACTACTGAACCAAGCGTTCAAATGTATACAGCCAATCATTTATTAGGAAATGTTGTTGGTGCAAATGGCGTGCTTTATCGTCAAGCAGATGCGCTAGCATTAGAAACGCAGCATTTTCCGGATAGCCCGAATCAACCATCCTTCCCTTCTACAAGTTTGAACCCAAATCAAACTTATAACAGTGTCACCGTATTTAAATTTGGTATTCAAAAATAGTCTTTTTAATTGGAGCTATATTTATCTAAAAAAGACTCTCAGCTGAATATGACCGAGAGTCTTTTCATTTATTTAACTCTTGTGTTTGGTAGAAGTGCTGTTGCAAAACCAAGTAATGGCAAGAATGAACATAAACCAAATACCCATTCAATGCCGTTAATATCAGCTAAATGCCCTAATCCTGCTGCGGCAATACCACTTACCCCAAACATAAGACCAAACATTAAACCTGCAATCATACCCACACGGCCTGGAACAGCTTCTTGTGCGTAAACCACCATCGCAGCAAAAGCAGACGACAACACCAAACCTGCAATAATTGAGAAAACTGTTGTCCAGAATAAGTTTGCATACGGCATCATTAATGCAAACGGCGCCATACCAACAAATGAAACCCAAATAACCGCTTTACGGCCAATTTTGTCTCCAATTGGGCCACCTGCAAATGTACCTAATGCAACGGCTGCTAAAAAGGCAAATAAATGCAACTGAGCAGTCTGGATGCTGATATGGAACTTTTGAATAAGATAAAAAGTAAAGTAGTTACTAATGCTGGCAATGTAAGTAAATTTAGCAAACATCAATAAACTAATTGTGCTCAAAGCAATAATAAGCTTACGGCCATGCAATTTACTCTGTGCTTGGGTAGCACGTGTAACCACCTGACTTTTTGCATGACTTACCGTCCAGCGGCTTACACCAAATAAAACCCAAATTGCTAAAAGTGCAATGATAACCAAGCCCGCAACTGCATGCTGCCCAAATGGAACAATCAATAACGCTGCTAATAATGGGCCAATGGCAGTACCTGTGTTTCCGCCCACCTGAAAAGTCGATTGAGCCGTACCAAAGTGTCCACCCGACGCCATTCGTGCCACCCGTGAAGCTTCTGGGTGAAAGGTTGCAGACCCTACCCCAATCAGTGCAGATGCACATAACAACACAGCAAAACTAGGTGAAAATGCCAACAAGATAATGCCGCAGAATGTAACGACCATTCCGAGTGGGAGAAGATACGGTTTTGGATGTTTATCGGTATAAAGTCCAATCCAAGGCTGAAGCAGTGAACCTGTAATTTGATATACAAACGAAATCAGGCCAACCTCCGCAAAACTCAGTGAAAAGTTTGCTTTTAGCATTGGATAGATGGCTGGTAGCACTGCTTGAATTAAATCATTCAGTAAATGTGCGACTGCCACGGCGCCTACAATTTTAATAATCATTCCTTGAGGCTGATCATTTGCAACGGTATTGGCAATACCATCTTTCAATTGTATTGAAGACGTCATACCTGAAAAACTCCAATATTCTAAGTAAGGTGCTTATTGTAAATTGTCGCTTATAAAGTTATCTTCCAATAATCATCGTATAAGTGACAATTTTTAGGATAGTTTATGTCCGATTCTCTTATTCAGTCTGATTTGTCTGAACTTGTGATTGGGCTATCTTCTGAGCATTCTTACCGAGAAATCACCCCTACCCACACGCATACACGTGCGCAGTTTTTATATGCATCCACAGGAACTATTCAGGTGTTTACGCCTAATCATGTCTGGATTGTGCCGCCGATGTGTGCATTATGGATTCCTGCCCATGTAGAGCACAGCGTGATTTCACTGAGTCACGTAAAGTTAAATACGGCATTGGTTGAAGTAAATGCAGCCGCTCTAATGGGACAAGATTGTTTTATTATTCGAGTAAGCAACCTGCTACACGAACTTTTGATTCGTTTAAATGAAATTGAACGAGAAGACACGCCAAATACTGCGACCTCTCAAGAACTTTCCCGTTCTTTACAAATTTTGATTTTTGAAGAAATCCATCGGGCCAATTTGTTGCCTATTCAAATTCCATGGCCGAAAGACAAACGGCTCTTAAAAATTTGCCAAGAGTTATTACACGCTCCTGATAGTTCAAAAGATTTAACAGATTGGGCTGATGAAATTGGTACGAGTTCTAGAACCCTAATGCGTATGTTCCAAAAAGAAACAGGGCTGTCGTATCGGGCATGGTTACAGCAAATGCATATTGCACTTGCGTTAAGTAAAATTGCGAATGGTGAATCTATTGCTCAAATTTCAGAGTCACTGGGGTATACAAACCCCAGCGCGTTCAGTGCGATGTTTAAGCGACATCTAGGAAAAACACCTCAGCAGTTTAGAAGTGCCGCGATGTCGCTATAAGTCTTTTTTTTAGTGCGGATCTCATGCTTTTCGAGCAAATCATCAAAATCGTGGTAGACATGAAGCTCACGATCTTTAGCTGTTCTGGCATGATCTAAGCGCTGTTCAGGGTCGACTAAAACAAGAGTATGACCATCATCAATCAGACGATCTACCCCTTCTAAGAACATACGTTTACCCACATCGTGGATAAGTGAAATCTGCGTTAAATCAATGACGATTGTGCTTTGGTCAGTTGTCTCGTCTTGTAAAATGCGCAACAACATTTCAGCTTCGGTAAATTTCAATACGCCACGAAGCACATACACACTTAATGAAGCATCTTTTCCTGTACGGTAATGACTTTGTACAATTGTTTGTGCAGAAGGTGTACCTTCCATGAGATGTAATCCCATGTCACGAGATAGTCGCTCTAAAATATCGATACCTCGAATACTGTGACCATGCTCATCTAAACGAGGTGAAAAAGCAGCAATACTGACCTGACCCGGCAGCACACCTAAAATACCGCCTGCTACACCACTCTTAGCAGGAATACCTACAGTCGACAGCCAGTCACCTGCAGCATCATACATACCACAGCTCATCATGACACTGAGCACTTGTCTAACCACAGATCGGTTTAACAAACGTTTTCCAGTTTTAGGGTCGACCCCGCCATTGGCAAGTACACTGCCCATACGTACCAAGTCTTTAACTGTAACCATGATCGCACATTGGCGAATATAGCCATTCACGATATCTACAGGGTCAGTTTCCAAAATTCCGACAGTTCGCAACATATAACCGATCGAAAGATTACGGTAGGCTGTTTTGACTTCCGAATCATAAACAGACTCATCAAAACTTAATTCGCGGCCTGCAAGCTCGCTCATAAAACGGCGTAGAATTTCTGCGCTATGTAAACCATGCTTAACCTGAATCAAGGAATGTACAGTAATTGCGCCAGAGTTAATCATCGGGTTTTTCGGACGTCCATCTTTACCCAATGAAATTTCATTGAAGGCTTCCCCCGAAGGCTCTACCCCTACTTTCGCAAGTACTGCATCAATGCCAAGTTGTTGTAAAACATAGGCATATACAAAAGGTTTAGAAATCGACTGTATGGTGAATTCGACATCATCATCACCAACCGAATAAATTTCGCCATCTACCGTAGACATTGCTAAAGCTAATCGATCTGGGTTTGCATTTGCCAACTCAGGAATATAATCGGCGAGATGACCACTGTTATCGATGTCACAGGCTTCTATAACATTTGCCAAATATTCTGGGAGAGGGGTTTTCATGGTCAGTAACCTTAAATGAGGAGATTCACAACATCGCGCAAAATTTCAGCACAACCTGCTGATAATATTAAAATTATATCTTTTATAATGATTTAAATATCACGCTATAAGTATTGTAATTGCTATGACTTATTCATTTCAAGCTCATTATAGGTTTTTCAAAACTTTAATCTAAAGATTAGCCTATTCTTTCTACAAACAAGATTCCATTTAAATGATCGACTTCATGTTGAACAATACGAGCAGGAAAACCATGAAAAATTGTTTCAACAGCCTCTCCCTTAAGTGTTAAGTATTTGACCTTGACCATTTCTGCACGTTCCACTTGTCCACGTTCGTCTGGCACACTTAAACAACCTTCTTCACCCAAAAGCGTTTCACTCGAAAACTCTAAAATTTCAGGATTCACCATCACCACAGCATCCATTTCAGGTGCATCGGGATAGCGTGGGTTTGGTCTGGAAGCCACAATAATGACACGTTTAGAAATATAAACTTGCGGTGCGGCAATCCCTACGCCATTACGCTCAAGCATTGTTGCTTGCATAGCAGCAGCAAGCTGATAAAGCCAATCACTGTTTAACTCATTTGCTGAGACAGGAGCCGCAATCAGTTTTAAGATATCTTCACCACGCTTTGCGACTGGTAAAACTACACTCATCCTCTGAATCTCTCATTAAATTGGCTATGACAAGTTTTATTGTGTCGCTGAATAGCTCAAAAGAAAAGTCATTCCTACATCTGTTTTTGTTTCATCTAATGCGTTTTTTGTTTTAAAGCTTTTTTATTTGAGTGATGAAAATCTAAACCTCCGTATAGAACAAATTTCCTCCATTTACTTTTACTTCACTTTTCCATTAATATCCAAACTTCAATTACAACAATTAAGTAAAAAAATGGATCAGGACTTAACTTTGCAGGATGCGAACTATCTCAATAAAGAAGATAAACGAACCCTCGCCCTTTCTTCATTGGGTGGAGCTTTAGAATTTTACGATTTTGTGATTTATGTGTTTTACGCCAAAATCATTTCCGACCTGTTTTTCCCAAGCACCCTTAGCCCATTTTGGGCCATGCTTAACACTTACGGAATTTTCGCAGCAGGTTACTTTTTTAGGCCTTTAGGTGGGGTGGTTATGGCCCACTTTGGTGACTTGGTTGGGCGTAAAAAACTATTTTCACTTTCTATTTTGCTGATGGCGCTGCCTACCCTGTTTATCGGGATATTGCCTACCTTTGAAAATATTGGGTATTTAGCCCCCCTACTTTTACTACTTATGCGTGTAGTGCAAGGGATTGCGATTGGGGGAGAAATTCCAGCTGCATGGACCTTTGTATCTGAACATGTACCCGAAAGAAAAATCGGACTGGCAAATGGGTTACTCACCGCTGGGCTTTCTTTAGGAATTTTACTAGGCGCACTGATGTCTTTATGGATTTCACTGAATTTTAGTGAAGGACAAATCCATGACTGGGCTTGGCGTATTCCTTTCATTGCAGGTGGTATTTTTGGTCTAATCGCACTTTATTTACGGACTTATTTAAAGGAAACGCCTGTGTTTAAAGCCATGCAGGCTCGTAAAGAAATTTCAAAAGAAATGCCTGTAAAACAAGTCTTAAAAACGCATAAAACAGCTGTTGCGATTGGCATGTTATTTACATGGTTTTTAACAGGATGTGTGGTGGTGGTGATTTTAGCCATGCCAAATTTATTGATTGGTTCATTTGGTTTTGAGCGCGCACAGACTTTTGAAATGCAAAGTGCGGCTATTGTCATGCAAATGGTCGGCTGTATTTTGGCAGGCTATTTTGCTGACCGTTTTGGCTGTGGCAAAGTCATGATGGTCGGTGCACTTGCTGTGGCACTTACAGCGGCAGTTTTTTATAACAGTTTAGGACATTCTGCCAATTCAATTATTTTTGGTTTTTATATGCTGTTGGGTTTATGCTCTGGTACTGTCGGCATGGTGTCGAGCAGTATGGTTAAAATGTTCCCCGCGCCTGTGCGTTTCTCGGGTATTTCATTTTCTTATAATTTGTCTTATGCAATTGTTGGTGGTATGACCCTGCCTTTAGTACATTGGCTCAGTCAATATAGTGATATTGGTGCGATGTATTATATTTTCGCGCTAACCATTTTGGCCTTTGTGACTGCCTTTGTATTTTGGAATAAGTTTGAAAAAAACAGATATTAAACGCTTTAACTTATTAAATAAAAAACCACGCCGATTGCGTGGTTTTTTTTAATGCTGCTTACGTTAGAAAGTAAAGCCAATATTAAAGTTAATACGGTATAGCCATTTATCACTATTTGGTGAAGTTGCAGAGGTATACCCTGTTGAGTTAGTCGAACCACCAATAATGTTAGAGTTTTTACCCCACGTATAATCTGCCCAAACCATAAATGGTGAAGCAATAAACATCATTCCTGTGGTGTTCATTTGCGAGTCTGACCAATCATCACGTTTTTTATCGAGATAACTATAGTCATTATAAAACTTAATGGATTTTAGCTTGCCCATATTAGTGACAGGCAATGTATAAGCAAGGTTTAAACTGGCTATGGTCCCTTCCGAAGCAATGAAATAAGCAGGTGTAAAACCATTATTGCCCATTAAGGTCATGTCACTATTTACACCATCTGGATTTTTAGCATCGTATTGATAGTGAATGACCGAACTTTGTAAATTAAAGCGTTTGTAGTTGTTTTCGGTATGTAAGCCGACTGCATAATATTTGCCGTCTTTATCGGTCACTTTGTTATGTAGCTGTGCAATCGCGCCAGAAACACCAAACTCCTGTTTACCAAAATCGGTTTCTAACTTGCGAACAATGCGGGTATTAACCTGATTACGCTTTTCATTTTGATAGGCTTTTTGAGATGGAAATGCATTTCCTGCCAAGTCATCATAAGTTGCACTTTCAGGTGAATAACGCAAATTCGTCTCTAACATTTGCGGGTAATAACCAAGTTTTACATCCCAATCTTTGTTGTGATAATTCCAGTTAACCCCCGGCGCAATATTGTTGCCATAACCTAAAAAGAATGGGATGTGATAGGTCCAGCCATTTTGCGGGTATGGATAAATCGTAAAAGGTTTATAGACTAAACCCGCTTCAATGCTGTTATTGGCATCTAGGTTATAGCCCACGTACGCTTTTTCAATAGATGTTTTCTGTTGGTCTTGAAATAGATAGCTGGCGTTGATATAGGCATCATCAAATTTACCTTTGAGATCTACCCTGAAAATATCAAAATAGAGCTTACCGAAACCGCGGTTTGGCCCTTCCCAATCCTCATAACGTTGATTTAACCGAACCACCCCACCTAACTTTAATGAGTCAGTGCCGTCATCACTTTTCCATTCAAGCAATGAGTCTTTTGCAAATGCATTGACGCTTACCCCCAGCGTAAGCGGTGCAATGAATGCCATGATCAATGAAGTCTTTTTCATCTCTACATCCTTGATTGAGTTCCAGCGTCCTGCTGGAACTTTATTTGTTTTACCTGTAAAACTTAGTTTTTATTGTTTTTTAGACAAAAAATTTTATCTAAAAAAAGGATGGCTTAGCAGCTCCCATCGCATATGTACTAAACCATCCAAACTGGTTAATACAGTTTCTTTTGCGGTGGACCCGCGAAGTTTAATGGTCCAATCGAGTTCATATCGAGCTCGATTACAGTTGGTCCTTCAAAAGCAACAGCCTCTTGAATAACCGTTTTAAACTCTTCTGCACTACCGACTTTCCAGCTTTTCACACCCATTGAGTCGCCAAGAAGTTTATAGTCTGGAGTATGCAGTTCATTGAAATACTGACGGCCACCAAAGTAGTTATTTTGAATGCCACGCATTACGCCATAACCACCGTCATTCATAATCATTAGGACCATATTGGTGTTTTCTTGCACCATAGTTGCAATTTCACCAATACCAAGCATTAAGCCGCCATCACCGACTAAACCAATCACTTTTTTGTCAGGGTTAGCAACCGAAGCACCGATTGCAGTTGCAAGGCCTAAACCAATTGCACCCGCAAGTGAGTGGATATTTTGGTTTGGTGCCTGTACAGGGAATAAACGACTGCCCCATGTACTACCCGACATGGTGATGTCACGTACAAAAATGCCGTCTTGAGGTAAAGCTGCACGTAAGTGATCACAAATTAAAGCGTACTGATCGATTTGCTTACGCAGTGCATCAATTGCAGCCTGTTTTGCTGCCACAACAGCAGCATCGTAATCGGTATTAACTTTTGAAGTGCCTTGAAGCTGCTCTAACACACGTGTTAAGACATCTTTGGCATCGCCACAAATGAAGTTGCGGATTTTGTAATTACGTTGCTGAGCCACTGGGTTGGCATCTACCTGAATAATGTTTTCAGGGAACTCAACCGAATAAGTTTTGGTTTCATTACTACGTAAACGAGAACCCACGACTACCATTAAGTCAGCATCTTTTAATAATTGCTCAACACCTGCTGAGTTATGGAAAGCACCTAAACTACGTGGATGATCATCTGCCAAAACACCACGGCCGTGTGTAGACGACACAACCGGAATACCTAAATCTGCAATTGCTTTAACTTCGGCAACGCTATTTAAAGTTCCACCACCAATCCAGAAAATCGGGCGTTTTGCTTTTTTGATCTCGCTTACAAGAAGATCAATTTCAGCTTGCTCTGCCTGTGGCAATTCAAGTGCTTTCACTGGCCCAAGATTAAGTGGTAAATCAATTTCTGCTGCTTGTACATCAATTGGTAACTCAACACTAACTGGTCCCATTGGAACTGTAGTTGCGACACGAATTGCCTCACGAATCACACCAACGGCATTGTCTGGACTGGTAATACGGAACGCCGCTTTGCTTGATGCACGTAAGAATGTAAGTTGGTCTTTGGTTTCATGAATGAAGCTTGCATCACGGTCGAGATATTCACGCTCAACTTGACCTGTTAAATGTAATACAGGGCTACCCGCGTTCATTGCTTCAATGAGTGAACCTACGGCATTACCTGCCCCAGCACCCGTACTGGTCAACGCTACACCTAAGCCTTTAAAGCGTGAGTGTGCATCTGCCATAGTAACCGCACCCGCCTCACCACGTGCTGCGACAAAGCGCATTTTTTCACGGCGCCCCACTGCATCGGCAATAGGTAAATTGTGGATGGAAATAACACCATAAATACTATCAACTTGGTGCGCTTCTAAAACTCTTGCGATTGCTTCGCCTACATTTACACGTTCAGTCATGTCTGTTCCTCAAAATTTGTTTTCAGTCCTTGAATTTATTAATCGCACCAAGGGTTAGGCTGTTCATTCAGCCCCATATAAATACTCTTTTGTTGCATGTACGATAAAATGCCCAAACGGCCTTTCTCGCGCCCGATTCCACTGTCTTTAAAACCACCAAACGGCGCACTAATCGAGAATTTTTTGTAGGTATTAATCCATACCGTTCCTACTTCTAAGGCACGTGCGATGCGCCAAGCTTTGCGATAGCTTTCAGTCCAGATACCTGCGGCAAGACCAAAACAACTGTCATTGGCTTGGGCAATTAAATCTTGTTCGTTGTCATATTTCATAACGACTAAAACAGGGCCAAAAATTTCTTCCTGACAGGTTTGAGCACTGTTATTTAAGCCCGTGATAATGGTCGGTAAGTAATAACTTCCTTTGGCATAATCACCAGTCGTAAGTGCCTCACCACCAATCAGAACTTGACCACCTTCGCTTTTAGCAAGTTGCACATAGCGATCAACTGACTGCAAATGTTTGTCATTGACCAGTGGTCCTAAATGCACGCCTGCCTGTTCCGGATGGCCCACACGTAAACCTTTGGTAATTTCAACCAAACGCGTTAAAAACTGATCGTAGAGACTGCTATGAATAAACAAGCGAGAACCTGCGATACACGCTTGGCCTGCCGAGCTAAAAATACCGTACGCGACACCTTTAGCAGCCAGTTCGACATCTGCATCTGGTAAAACGATAGTTGGTGACTTTCCACCTAACTCAAGCGAAGTGGTAATCAGTTTATCTGCGGCAATGTGTGCCAAATGACGCCCCGTGGTTGTTCCACCTGTAAAAGAGATTTTACGAACCAATGGGTGCTGAGCAATTGCATCACCAATCACTGAACCGCGCCCCACTAACACACTGAGTAAGCCTTTTGGTAAACCTGCTTCTTCAAAAATTTTGGCAAGCTCTAAAGCAATCAGTGAAGTTGCTTCTGCTGGTTTCAACACCACGGCGTTTCCTGCTGCCAAAGCTGGAGCAAGCTTTTGAACTTCACTCGCAATTGGAGAGTTCCAAGGAGTAATAGCTGCCACAACGCCTACAGGTTCATGCACGCTCATGGTCATAAAGTCTGGAGCACGTTGAGTGGTAAGCTCATCGTTCAGTGTTTCACATGCTGCCGCAACATAGCGTGCAGTTGCCGCCGCGCTCATCACCAAACCGCGAGTTTCGGTTAAAGGCTTCCCATTATCGCGGGTTTGTAGTTTCGCTAATTCATCTACACGCGCTTCAATAATGTCTGCAACTTTATAGAGAATACGTGCGCGCTCATGCGGCAAGCTGTTTCTCCAGCTCGGTTGACGCCAAGCCTGATCCGCTTTTTCAATTGCTTCATTTACATCTTCAAGCGTTGCTGTTGAAAGCTCAGCGTTTACCGACTGATCTGCCGGAAACAGGCTTTGAATGACTGCACCACGGCCTAATCGCCATTCACCCGCAATATAAATTTCCTTTGCCATGATCAAATCCTTCTTAAATCTGTATTGCTTCTACACTGTTGCGACAAGCACGAATCACGCTAAGCGCAGCCAAAGTTGATGTTTTCGGGTTACTTGGCAGCGGCACACCCACCAGTTCAATGGTCATTTGTCCAAAGCCACCTTCCGCCACAATGGTGTGTTTGTTCTTGTTGATAGTTGGATCAACAGTTAACTCAACCATGGTTTCATCCATTCCAAGCCCTGCAAGTGCAATGGTTGCTGCAACGTTGGCATTGGCCGGAAATTTCATGGCAGCTTCACGGGCAGTTCCAGTAAAAAAAACCGTAGGTTCTGAAACATGGTCTAAATCGACCAATTGCTCTGCATAACTACCCTTCCAGCTTTTTGGACTTTTACAGCCTTTATAAGTGACCTTTTGCAAGCCACCTTCTTTGGCCGCAGAAATACCGTCAATGCCTGCGATAGCCCCTGCCAGTAAATGCAGATGTGCGTCATTTTTTTCAGCAGTTTGCTTAAGCTGAACCAGAAACTCGTTATCAGCTAAAGTACCCACCGAAATCAGCCCAATGGTCCAACCTTTCGCTAAAACTTTTTGAGCATGCTCTTTTACTGCTGCTTGACCTGCCACCTCAATGACATAGTCTGGTGTACCATCACATTGCTCAATATCGGAAATCACTTGAATCTCGGAAGAGACTTGTGACTGCACTTTTTCAATACTGCGAGATGGCACTACAATCCACTTGAGTTGCAGATCTTGAGGCAAGTGGGCATACACTTCTGCTGCCATTGCGCCAAAACCAATCATCATCAACTTTTTCATGACAGCACCTGATATTTATAAATGTTTGTTAAAACCACCCGAGACATCTATTGCCGAACCTGTGGTGTAAGATGCCAATGGTGATGCCAAGAAAACTAAAGCACGTGCAGGCTCTTCTGGACGGCCTAAACGCTGCATAGGAATGCCGCGATTTTTTGCGATATTGCCTGTCCATTCTTCCCATGACAGATTTAAATCTGAACGGGTTTCATAACGGCGTTTCCACTGCGCAGATTCCACCATACCCAGTAAAATCGAGTTCACACGAACACCATATTGAGTAAACTCATGCGCCAACGAATGGGTTAAATTCAACAGTGCAGCGCGGGCAGATGAAGTCGCAATCATGTGCGGTTCCGGTTGCAATGCCAGTAACGAGTTCACATTGGTAATTGAGGCATTTGCCGACTGTTTTAAGTCGTCGAGAAAAGCTCTTACCGGATGTAAAACACTGAAATATTTCAGCTCGATTTCTTTCATCCAGTCTTCATCTTGTGTGTTTTCAAAATTTGAAACACGGCCTTGCCCAGCATTGTTAATGAGCATGTCCACATTGCCCAAATTGAGTTTGACCTCTTTGGCAAATTGCTGAACTTCTTCTTTTTTCAACACATTGCATGCTTTGGTAAAAATATTGGCATGCGGAAATTTTTCTAAAATATAGTGCTTAGACGCATTTAAACGTTCTTCATCGCGACCACACCAAGCAACTTTTGCACCCTCTGCAACTAGTATTTCAACAGCAGCCAGCCCAATCCCAGATGAGCCACCGGTAACAACTGCAACTTTTCCTTCAACTTGGAAGCTCATAATCCTTAATCTCTCTTACGATTGTTCCTGAATCGTCAACATAATTTGGTTAAATGCTTGCGGTTGGTCGACATAACTTAAATGTCCTGCATCTTCTATGACGAAGCGCTGTTCCAACTGCAATTCCTGAGCAAGCGCTTGTATACCTAACGCAGGAGTGATTTGATCTTGCTGCCCTGCAATCACTGTGCATGGGACTTTTAAATCGGTTAAATAATTACGTATTTCGTCATATGCCAGTAAGTACGATGCATGTGTGAAACCTTGTAAGGTCAACTGCTGCATCACTTCTGAAACTAAAGCTAAAGCCTGTGGCTCTTGTTTATAAATCAAATGAGGTCCACGGCTTTGGGCCATTCCTTTAGCACCGAGTTCTTTCAACATTTTTGGTCTTTTTTCAAAAACCTGAATTTGTGTCTGTTCATCGTGGCGTTGGTAGCCTTGCGCCAAGTTAGCAACCACCAAGTGTTTCACTCGCTCTGGGTAAAGTGCAGCAAATGCACTGCCCTGTAAGGCACCTAAGGAGTGTCCCACTACAATTGCTTTTTCAATTTTTAAAACATCGAACAACCCTGCCAAACGCTTTGCGTAGTCGGTCGCATTCGGTTGATCCGTTAAAAGTTCATCTGATTTGCCATAGCCCGGTGCGTCCCAGGCAATGACATGAAAATGATGAGACAGCACTTCAAGTTGGTTTACCCATGAAGCAGAACCGGAGCTAATGCCATGCAACAGCACAAGGTATTCGCCCTGACCAGCTTCCCGATAGGCTTGTTGCTGGCCTTGAACATTGACCATTTTCACCGGAAATTCTGCTAACTTTTCAATGAGTGTCATCATTTTTAATTCTTTCCTTTCATTCACTTCATCAAACAATTAACGTTTGATTTGAGACAATGGATGCTCTGGTGGATAGTTTGGAATGGTTGGTTTACCTGTTCCCAACATCACACACATCAAGGCATCTTCTTGACCTGGGTTAAACAGACCACGGTAGATTCCCGGTGGAATTGAAATCAGGTCACGCTCTTTTAAACGGGTTTCAAATTTTTCGCCGTTGTGCTCAATGAACAAATCAATTTCGCCGCGAAGCATAAAGAAAACTTCTTCAACATCATGGTGAATGTGCAAAGGACCTTCACACTGTGGTGGCAAAACCATGGTTGAAAATGTGAAGTTTTCTGCTGGTACAGTGTTGCCGTCATTCGCAACACCTGTTGCACCCGTACCCATGTAACGCATTTGTGCACGGCGATATTTCGGGTCGTAATCTGCTTGGAACTTCAAAGCCTCAAAGTCATATTTACGTGTCTCAAAGCGAGCAATACGCGTGTTTAACCAATCTTCTAAAGAAGCATTTTCTGGTTGTACCCACGATTCGAATTGTTGTGTAGTCATTTTTTAAACTCCTATACAGTGAATTAATAACGTTTTAAAAGAGGAACTAAGAACAACGATCCAATGACAGCAACTGCAGCCAAGAAGGTAATTCCTAAATTAAAACTATGTGTTTGCATCACGATGTAACCGATAAGAACAGGCGCAATTGCACTTGCAAAATTACCTAAACCATTAAATATTCCACCTGCAGTCGCCCCTACATTTGAGGTCGTTACTCTTGCAAGCAGAGCAAATACAGCTGCTACTCCAAAACCCCACGCCATCGCGCTTAAAGACATGGCAGCAATAATCAATAGTGGCTCAGTCATAATGACCATTACGTACATGAAGATGCCCGCGAGTAATAAACCGCTAAATACTTGAATCGCGCGGCGGCCTAAATTGTCAGATAAAAATGCACCGATAATTTCGCCAATTAACATGGCAATGAACGGAAAGCTTGAATACATCCCAAACTCTTTGAGATTGAATCCTTTGTCTTGCATAAGGTAAGAAGGAACCCAGCTATTTAAGCCCCATAAATAAGTCATCAACGCAATGTTAAAGAGACAAACCAACCAGAATGCGCTGTTGCTGAGCAGCAATTTAGTATTGGCAATGTGGCCTTTGAAATTGGTACGTTTACTCTCACCATCAATTTCGACAGTTTTCTTGAGCTGCAAGTTACGTAAACCAAAAACAATGCTTAAAATTGCAATGAGTGTGAGCGCAGCCATCACAAAAAAAGTGGTGTGCCAGTCGTGGTGTGCCAGAACGGCTGCCGTAATTGGGAACCCAAGGAATGCACCAATCGGTGTACCCAGTAAGAACATGGTTGAGGCACGTGCCTGCTGACGGTCTGTATAAGTCTGCTTAACAATGGTATATGCCAAGGCAAATAAAGGACCTTCTGCTAAACCGAGCAATACACGTAAAATCAACATGCCTGAATAACTGGTGGTGAAGCCCATGCAAAACATGAGTAAACCCCAAGAGGTCACGCTCCAGAACAGCATTTTCTTTGGGTTAAAGATGTCACCCAAAAAGCTTAGAAAAACTGATGAAAAACCATAAGCAAGCAAGAAACTTGTCATGAGCCATCCGAGCTTGGCCTTATCTTCAGCAATTCCCATTGCACTTTGAAAATGAGGATCTGAAAATAAAACCGCAATACTAATCTTGTCGAAAAATGCCAGTACTACACACACCATAAGGACAAAAGCAGGTACCCAATGCTTTAATCCACTTTTTTCTTCATTACTCATGTGTCATTCCTTCGATTTGGTAATGAGAACCAGATTTAATGTTTACGGTTTTAACTTCATGACATTAAATTCAGCATCTGCTAATAATTTTGGATCTAAAACGGTATTGGCTTGCATCCAACGCTTTGCCAGTTTGACTAGCTTCGAGTCATTAATGGCAATCATATTCAGCAAGCGATTTTCATGGTCCAGATATAAATAGCTCACCTGATCTTCACCACTTTGGCGAATCACCACTTCTTTGGTTTTTTCAGGTTGATACGTGCCTAAAATCTGGATATTAAAGTGATATTGATCAGACCAAAGCCAAGGAATATCGGTATATTCAGTTTCAATTCCGAGCATTGATTTCGCAGCTGCAATCGCCTGATTTTGTGCATTTGCCCAAGACTGAATGCAATAGCCCAAACCCGGATGAATCGCGACATCGCCTGCGGCATAAATGTCTTGATCCGAGGTTTGTCCAAAACAATTCACCACAATGCCATCTTTCACATCGAGCCCAGCATGCACGCCTAACTCTTTCGCAATTTCGGCACCTGCACCCACTACAACACAATCAAATAACTGGCTATGTTGAGGATGGTTTACCACTTCAACTTTTTGATCTGGTGCTTCCACTAAGTGAAGGCTCTTGCTGTCTAAATGAATTTTTGTGCCTTGAGCCTCATGCATATTTTTTAAAAATGCAGAAACTTCCGGACTCACACTTCTTGCACATAAGCGGTCCCCATATTCAAAAATATGAACATCTTTGCCTTGCTTACGTGCAGTTGCAGCGATTTCCAAACCAATCCAGCCACCGCCAATCACAGCAACATTTTTTGCATTCTTTAAAATTTCAGCCAGACGTTCACAGTCACGTACATTTCGCAAAGTCACAACATTTGGAATGAACTGCCATGTATTGACGGGTACACGGGCACGGCTTCCTGTTGCAATCAACAATTTGTCATACGGCAAGATGTGGCCACTTTCTAAATGAACCTGTTTTTGCTCACGATCGACTTTTGTCGCAATTTCTGGTTTATGCCATTGAACGTTGAACTCTTGAACCTGTTCAGGTGAGAACAGATTCAAACTTTCATAAGTTGCTTCTTTTGAAAGTACTTGCTTAGACAGTGGCGGACGCTCATAAAACACTTGATCTTCATTTGAAACCACGTGAATTTCGCCCACATACCCATTTTGACGTAAGGTACTTACTGCCCAACCCGCTGCCTGTCCGGCACCTACAATTACGATCTTTTCCATAGCCATCTTCCTTGTAAAGCAATCCCTGTTAAACAGGCTTCACCTGACGGCGAGTTGTGTCATCAAGACCACCATCAATCGCCCATTCGGTGAAAAGCTCTAGACGATGTTCTTCTACACGTGGCTGCCATTCTTCGGTCAAATAATCATCGTTGGTGTAATATTCAAATGCACCACCCAATGGTGAGTTGACGTACCAGAAATAAGCAGAAGAAATTGGATGACGTCCCGGTCCAATAAAGGTTGACCACTCTGAACGGTTCATATGTAAACCGCCTCCAATCACCTCATGAATATCACGGACAACAAATGCAACGTGATTTAGACCCGCAGGTTTATTTGGAACGCTAAGTAAGAATAAATCGTGGTGATAACCTTCACCGCGGCAACGTAAGAATGCACCACGATTTTTATAGGCATCCGATAAATGAAAGCCTACTTTTTCAATATAGAAGTTTTCAGTAGTTGCCAAATCCGGTGTGAAAAACACCACATGTCCAATCGCAACAGGTTGACCTTTTTCATAAACAGGACTTGCTGCATTCACACGTTGAATGTTGCCGTATTGGTTAATACCTTCCGTTTTAAGTTCAGGTACTTCTTTAACAAAACTTTGTTCAAAACGAATGGTCATGCCATTTGGGTCAAGACACTGAACTGTATTTTCAGTACGTTTAAAACCGTCTACATCGGCCAAACGAGCTGCCAAGTCTTCAAGGTCTTGAAGACTATCAACACCCCAAGTGACTTCACGTAAAGTTGAACCTTGCTCAATAGCAGGCGGCAAACGGTTATCATCACAATTAAATAGATAAATCTTGCTGCCGTTTTGAGTCTGGTATAAATCTGCACCTTCAATATCCGAAGTACTTTGGCTTAAACCAAAATCTGCCAAAAACTTGTTTGAAGCGGCTCTATCTTCAACTCCAAACTTTAAAATCTCGATCCCTGTAATCATTTGACTACTCCTTAGTTAAAGACAAAACCGCCATTGACCGGAATATTTTGACCTGTCACAAAAGAGGACAAATCCGACAGTAGATACAATGCTGTTCCATTTAAATCTTGTGGAAGTTGCTGGCGTTGAATCGCTCTTCCGTTAACATATAAATCATGACGTTCCTGTGGCACATACTCGGTTGCTTCAACCAGTGTCAGCCCCGGAGACAATGTGTTGACACAGATATTGAACTGTCCCAACTCTCTTGCCATTGAACGTGTCATGGCAACAATTGCACCTTTACTTGCCACATAAGCCATCAGGTTCGGTGCGCCCCAAAGTGCTGTATCTGACGCAACATTAATAATTTTGCCGGCAGCCGATTGTTTTAAATGTGGAATACACGCTTTTGTAATTAACCATGTGCCTTTTACATTAATATTCATGACTCGATCCCAAAGTTCAGGATCGTAATCAATCATATTTTTTCCACCGACATTGGTTGCAAGCGCTGCACAGTTCACAAGGCCATCTAGTCCTTGTAATACTTCCACGCTTTTTGCAACCGCATTTTCAATAGAGTCTGCATTGGCAAGGTCAACTGTTACTGCATGAACGTTTAGCCCTTGTTGCTGTAACGCTTGCGCTTCTTGTTGCACCAAGTCAGATAAAATATCTGCCATCACAACTTCAGCGCCTGCCTCAGCAATGGCTTGAGCGAAATCCCGCCCTAAACCACGTGCGGCACCAGTCACTAAAACTTTTTTGCCTTGCAACAACGCTACATTAGCCATGAGCTTCTTCCTGCATCTCGATACGGTTTGATGCATTTAGTGCAGCAATTTTCTTTAATTGCTTCTCAGCTTCTTTCTTCATTAAACGGCGTAAACGTGCAAGTCCAACATCGTGTTGATATAAGAATTCTCGTGCACGTGCATTTGGCGCAAGGTTTTCTAAAATAATGCGGTCTTGTTCCAATACATCCCAATGCAATTGTTCTAAATGATTGCGATATAAGAAGCGCCATACATTACGTTGCCAACCACTCACCTTACGACAGCGCCAGAAAAATACACGGGTATTGTTGGCATCAATTGGCGTTGCGTAACCCACAATCCAGAATTCACCACCCGGACCAAACTGTTTACGGTAAGGAATTGAAAGACGTAACCAACTTGCCCCAGTCGAACCATATTCAACCCAGTCAAAGTTCACACCTGTTTGGCCTTCTTTTTCAAAAACAAAACCATTTTCAGTTGTGCGGTGTTTCATCTCTGCGGTACGTTCACCTTCTGCCATTGAGTGTGAAGTACAGTGCAAATATGTACCGTGCATTGGGTCCATGACGTTATCAATGGCATATTGATGGTTTACTTTCCAGTCTGCTTGGCAAAGAAATGCACTCCACTCTTCGCTTGCAAGTTGCTCTGGAAACTCAAGCGGTGCTGGTTGTTCATTTGCATCAATACCAAACCAAATGAAGATTGCGCCATGTTGCTCAATGACCGGATAGTTCTTTAAACATTTGGTTCCAGTCATTGGACATTCATGAACGGCCGGCACATCAGCAACGACACCATCAGCGCGAACTTCAACACCGTGATACCAGCAAGCTACTCGGTCACCCAAGTTCCAACCAAGTGAAAGACGAGCACCGCGGTGTGGACAGCGATCTTCAAGTGCATGAACCTGACCTTCGGCATCACGCCAAACCACAATATTTTCACCTAAACGAGTAATTCCAACTGGATTAGCAGCGACTTCCCAACTTGCTAAAACTGGGTGCCATTGGTCACGTAAACCAAGTTCTAAATATTCTTCAGCGCTTTGTGAAGTTGATACGATTGCGTTCATTTTATTCTTCCCTGAATCAATAACCTAAACGTTGCATTTCTTCTGTAAAGCTTGCAGAAGTCCATTCATCACCAGATTCACAGCGGAAACCTTGCTGATTAAGTGCAGAAACAACATCATCTAACTCAGTTGCGCCCGCAGAAAATGCCTGAATCAAGTTCTTTACAAAATCTTGTTCATAGAGCGTTGGTTCTTTATAACGTGTTTGCCAAACCAACAATTCAGATTGACCAGGAATTTGAATATTGTTGATACCTGCTTCGGTTGCCGGCGTTGCATGAATCCAACTTGCCAACTTTTCATTAAATGTCTTCATTGTTCTGCTTCCTTGTACATGTGAGGACTAGAGTTGAATTTGAATATCCTGTCCTTCAACACGAACTGGGTACGTACATAGGTTTCTACACCCGGGTCCACTTTTTAGCTCACCTGTCTGAATGTCAAAAATTGCTTCGTGCAATGGACATTCCACAGTTTGATCTTCGATAAATCCTTCGGTTAATAAGGCATACGCATGAGGGCAAACATTTTCGATAGCAAAGTAATTTTCATCGACGAAAAATACGCCTATTTTTTTCCCTTCAATTTCGATGGCTTTCGGCTCATCTTCGCTAACGTCACCTTGCTGACAAACTGAGATCCAACTCATATCTTGCGTCCTCGTTTTGTTTTATATACAAAACTTAATTTCATTTTCAAAACACAAGCAAAGAATAATACTGTTGGTTAATTTTTGTCAAAGTAAAAATAAACATATAAATCATGCAATTAATTAATTTTAAATAATTTGTTACGTTTCAAAATAAAAACTTTGTTTTAAATATAAAAATTGTTTTATGCGATCTTTATAATTACAATAGTTCTAAAATAAAGCATAATGCCCTAATTCGAACCCTGTTTTATTTATAGGAAAACAACACGAATGAGCCTAGAGATTGAAGAAGATTCGCAAGAATCAGAAACAACAAAAAATGATGATCGGTATTTAGTACCAGGGCTTGTGCGTGGTTTAGCCATCTTGCAAGCTTTTAATCAACAAGCACAAGAAATGACGATTACAGAAATTGCCGAAATTTTGGAAGTGAACCGTTCTAGTGCATTTCGTCTGATCTACACACTTGAAGCTTGCGGTTACTTAAGGAAAGCTTCACAAAAAACGTATGCTCTCGATTCAAAAGTCATGGAGCTTGGTTTTAACAGTTTATCGAAGCTTTCATTACTCGATTTATCAACGCCTTTAATGAAAGAACTACGTGACCAGACCAAACTGGCAGTGCATCTGACTGTTTTAGAAGGTACACACATTGTTTTTGTAAATAACGTTCAATCTATGGGAACGTTTACCAGCAATATTAGTTTAGGTACTCGCTGGCCTGCCCATGCTACAGTTATTGGTCAAATGTTATTGTCAGATTTACCAGAAGCAGAAGTACGACAACGTTACCGTAATTTCAATGAGTGGGATAGTTATTCAGAACTGACCCCAACCAGTTTGAAAGCACTCTTACAAAAGTTGAGTTATGTAAAAACTCAAAAATCGATGGTGAGCTGGGGTCATTACAACCACGATATGGCTGCTTGTGCTGCCCCTATTTTCAAACAATCTAATGGAAAAATGGTGGCGGTTCTTTCAGTGAGCTGCCCAATTACCACTTATGATGAAAAGACCTTTAAAGAAGATATCGCCGCTATGGTGATCACAACCGCAGATAAAATTTCAAAATTTATTTATTAAAAAAAGCGACGTTAAGTCGCTTTTTTTGTGCTTTTATTTCTTCAATTAAAAAATACGCTTAAAAATTTCACCATTCATATCCTGAAAACTCAGTATCGAATAACTTTCTTTAATATCAAACTTTAAGCACTGCTGTTTAAACTGTACCACTGCATAAAACTCTTCAGCACCATCATCTAAACCTGTCGCAGAGACCTGTGTGCCTTGTGGAAAATCCTTGAGCCATGCAGCCTTATAAAAATCTGACACTGAATTAAAATCTATATATTTTGTGGGTTCGGCCATAATTTTTTGGGCCATCGCATCAAACTGTTGCTGTTTATATATGACTAAATTCAGGATCATGGCTATTCTTAAAGGTTAATCATTAACAGTCATCAATAGAGTGCGTATAGTAGTGTAATTTTCCATTACGGAAATGAAAATGTAAGCCATCATTAGTACCTTTCCAAGGAAATATAGAGTAAGTATGATTTTCAGATATAACTATTTGTTTACCAAAAAACTTTTTAAAATCATTCTCGGTAGTTAAATGATTAAATAATCGAGAACCATACTTTAGACCATTTTGCTGGCTTACATATACCTTATCTAAAGATCCCGTAGAGAGTATCACTCCATCTTCATATACCCATTGATCTGGAAAATAACCACCATTGCATTCATCAGCTTCACCTTTAATAACCTGCTTTGGCTTTTTCAGATTATTTAAGGGAATATCAAAACTGTTTAATACCTTACCATGCCATAAAGGTTTAATATTTACTTGCGCATAAGAGGTAGTTGCTAGTAAAAAACCAATACAAAATAAAAATATATGAGTTAAATTTTTCATAAAAATCCAGAAATTAATGATTTAAAAGTTTTGTGCCTTAGTCTTATTAATGATCAAACCTTTTTGTTTGTCTTTCATAATGATTAAAGGAGATCCAACTTTCTTAGTTTTGGTATTATCCAAATATTTTTTCTTCTGTAAATAAATCTGTTTGTCTTTAATAAAGCTATCTATGGAAGTTTCATCATCCGTATAATAACTAATATCTTGTGTATAAATATTTGACCAGTCCGCTACCCAAAAAATAATAAAATTTCCACCACGCTCCTGATAATTGTCTATTGCAAAGGTTTCAGAATCAATTTTATATATAGTCTGACCTGCTATTGAGGATATATCCTGAGTTTGCGCTTTAAAATAATAGGTTTTATTTTTATCTAAATTGATAGCAAATACATTATAGCCTAGCGCATCAGCTATATCAGGCTTAAAGCAAGAATAGCTTTGTATTTTTACCTGTGCCGTCTGTATAGCTAATTTATTATTTTCAGCAGCTTCATCTTTCTGACATGAATCCGGTAATTTACTAAGCTGCTTTAAAGGAACAGCATTAATCTGAGCATTTGCATAACCAGAACAAAGAAATAAACAAAATAAAAGTTTTTTTAAAGTATGAGTCATCAAATAATTTCCAAACAGGATTATTGTTTTAATATTTTCTCATACATTAAATCGTTTTTTTCAAATCTATATGATCGTTCTGTTTTCTTTTAACCTTTTCCCATTGATACCAACCATAAGCTGCCATTAACACAAAGGCTGCATATAAGGCTGAAGTTAAAAATAGATCTTTATAAATAAACATGCCCACATAAATAATGTCGACAAATACCCAAAGTATCCAAGTCGCAATATGTTTTCGACTCGTCCAGTAAGTTGCAAGCAAACTAAATGCGGCAAGCTGTGAGTCGAGCATAGGCACTGCTGCATCGGTAAAGTTTTTAAGTATCAAACCAAAAAGTAAACCACCTACCGCGGCAATGATCATTTGAAAAATTGCAACTTTAGGAGCTATTGGTTCTATACGAATGTCATGATCTTGTTGCTTTCCTTTGAGCCAATAGTAAAAACCATAAAAATTTACAGCCATAAAAAAGAACTGCAAAATGGTTTCACCATAAAGCTTAAATTCGTAAAACAAATAGGCGTATAGAACAAAGGCAAAGAAATTAAACAGCCAGCACCACATATTGCGAATTACAGTTAATCCGACTCCAATTAGACTAATTAAGACCGCAAAGATTTCTAAAGGTGACATAAGAGCAGCTGCTTATTGAGATCAATTTGACGAGGTATTATGAGAAAAATATGGGGCTAAGCAAACAACTAATTTAGCGTATTCAAAAAAATCTATATTCCACGCTTGAATCTAATTTGTACTTTTCTATTTATATGTTATAAAAATATCATCTATATTTTTAATATACTTATCATGTTTTTATCTAAAGCCCCTTATTGTCTAGCGCGTCAATTCTACGCCCCAGAGATTAAGTTCTGTGTGGTCATTTGGCGACGTCCTTGTTTTGGACAATTTGGCGCTTTGAATAAAAAAATCAAGAAGTTAATTACATAATATATTCTCTGATTTTTCTTAAAAAGCCGCCATAAAACGCGGCTTTTTTTATGTCCGTTCATCCTAAAAAACATCACTTTATGGAGCTCTATATGAAGCCTTTATTTGAACCACAGAGTACGTCCAGCCCGCAGATTCAGCCGGCTGTAGCATTACCCTCATCTCCGACTCGACTCGCTACAGCCGGCCAATTTATTGCGGTCATTGTTATTTGGTCGCTTACACCACTCGCCGCCGTCTGGACAGTACAAGAACTTCACTGGGTATGGGGATTATTCCTTCGCTTTAGTATCGCTATTCCGATTGCCTTACTGTGTCTAAAATTTTTCCGTTTAAAACTGATCTTTAGTAAAAAAGCAATTTTAAGCTACTGTGCAGGAGCCATTGGTTTGTTTGGTTCCATGGCTTTTTGCTATATGGGTGCAGATAAAGTTCCTTCGGCCATTATTTCAATTATTTACGGCACCTCTCCTTTAGTATCTGGGCTCATTAGCTCTTTTGTATTAGGACGCGAGCGTTTTTCATCTTTGCAGTGGCTTGGTCTCGGTATTGCTCTTGTCGGGATGAGTTTTACATTAGGGCTATCTTCATCGGGTTTTCAGCTCAACAGTATTGGTATTATGCTAGAGCTGATCGCTATGCTGTTTTATGTATTGTCGACTTTTGCCGTAAAATCTGTCGGAGCGCATATTCATCCCATTATACAAATGACGGGTTCTAGCCTTGTCTCATGGGTGGGTTATGTATGCTTGTTGCCTTTCTTCTGGTCACATCTTCCAACTGAATTTCCAAGTCTGAAAATTTCACTCGCGGTCTTCTATAGTGCTGTCTTTTCTTCTGTACTTGCCATGATTTTTTATTATCAGCTTATTAAGGTACTACAGCCGACGACGGTACTACTTATTACAATTATCACCCCTGTTTTAGCCACTTTTTGGGGAACGTGGTTCAACCATGAACAACTTAGCTCACATCTTGTTTTAGGTTTAATCATGTTATGTCTAGGGCTATTGATGTATTCAAGGCGTTCTGCATAAGCTTATACAACCTGACTCATCTATGAGTCAGGTTGCACTTTTAACTCATATTTATAGCATCATTTTATTTTCACTTACCAAGTCATCAACAAATTGTATTTGATCGTTTTTAAATGATTGTTTAAAAGATAATTAAAGACAAATAAAGAGCGTGAGAATATGTCAAATCAAGAAGGGAAAGTCAGCCGTGAAACTCGAGGACATATTTTTTTAATTGGTCTAGATCGGGCAGCAAAACGCAATGCCTTTGATAGCCACCTCATTAAAGACTTATCACTAGCACTGACCGAATATGAAAATAATGATGCTCTGCGCTGTGCAATTATTTTTGCACATGGTGACCATTTTACGGCGGGTTTAGATTTAGTTGAGTTACAACCTAAACTTGCTACAGGTGTTTTTGATTTTAGTGATGAAGAAATTAACCCGTGGGGTACAGTTGGCCGAAAACTAAGTAAACCATTAATTGTAGTCGTACAAGGTTATTGCTATACAGCTGGCATAGAACTATTTCTTAATGCAGATATTGCAATTGCGAGTGAAAATACTCAGTTTGCGCAAATGGAAGTCCAACGTGGCATCTTACCATTTGGCGGCGCAACTGCCCGCTTTACTCAGGCAGCGGGTTGGGCTAAGGCCATGCGTTATTTGCTCACTGGTGACTCTTTTGATGCAAAAACAGCTTTTGATATGAACCTGATTACAGAAGTTTGCCCAGAAGGTACGGAGCTTAAACGTGCAATAGAACTGGCTGAAAATATCGCGCAAGCTGCACCACTTGCTGTAAAAGCGACCCTCGCTTCTGCCCGTGAAGCCATTAATGAAGGTTATGAAACTGCTTTTAGCCAATTACAGAGCCATCTTCAGCCTTTACTCACCACAGAAGATGTTCAAGAAGGTGTGTTTGCCATGTTGCAAAAAAGACCGCCTGTTTTTAAAGGTAAATAAAACCTACTCAAACTTATACTTCGCGGTTTAAAACTTATTACTCTCTAAGCATATATGCAAAAAGAAAGCCCACATCATGTGGGCTTTCTTTTTATTTATTAGGTTTATTCAACTCTAACAATTTTACCAAATTCATCATGGTGAACGACCGTAATTTTTTGGCTACGGCCCTGTTCAATTTCTTGCTCTGGCAAATCAAAGTAGCGTGCATAATCATCTGTCTGTTTCATGTTAAGTGCACTCCCCCCAACACGGCGTTCAGGCAATACATGACTCCATAGCAACAAACCAATTGCACAAGCAATAAGTGCTGTAAAGCCATGCTCAATTCCCACACCAAAGGCACTAAATAAACGGTGTACCAAATGTGTTTTTTGTAGTTCAACCAATAGCCATACAAACACGAACGGACGCCACAACAACAACCAACCGCCCCACATCATGGCTGTGCTTGTTGTAGAAACATAGCGTTTGTGCCATGGTAATTGACGACGTAAATCAATAATCAACGAATTTGTCTTCATTTCTCTTTACCTAACGAAGTGCTGCGGTTTTCCCCAGACATCAATACAGCACGATCTTTAAAATCTCATGACTCTTGCATTTCATCTAACGAATGCCCCGATCCGGGCTCACCCAACGTGCTCGTTTCTCATCTCCACGTCGTAAGACTTTTGGAAATGCCACAATGGTTGCCGAAATGGTGATTAGCCAAAAGACCAATGGATACCAGATCATCCAGAAATAGTTTTTTCCTAGATGCGGTTCATAGCGACTATCCATCCATTTGCTTAAAGCAAACTGAATTAGACAGGTTGCCCCCAATAAAATACCGCTACCATACGGTAAAAATGGGGAACTCACAACGGCTAAAGCAGGGACCGGTAAAATAAAATGTACCAACCACAACACAGCCATTGCCAGCATTAAATATGACCAGACTAAAGTTAAGCAAAGCTCAAACATGAGAGGCCATAAAAAATTCAATTTTGGTTTGGTGAACACATCAATGTTTTTAATTAAAACCTGTGCTCCACCCATTGCCCAACGTAAACGCTGTTTCCACAAACCGTTTAAGGTTTCAGGCATTAAAATCCAGACCAAGGCATTCGGTTCAAAACGAATGTCCCAACCCGCACGCTGCAATTTCCAAGTAATGTCGATGTCTTCGGTCAACATATTTGGAGACCAATAATCGACTTGGTGAACAGCACTTTTACGGAAAGCGGTAATTACACCAGACACCGTAAACAAACGACCAAATGTACGCTGTGCACGTTTGATCATTCCCACAATCGAAGAAAACTCACCGACTTGAATACGTCCTAACAAAGTTGAACGCGTACGAATACGTGGGTTTCCAGTTACGGCTGCAACTGTTGGGTTCTGAAGAAAATGACGAATCATCCATTTTGCTGCATGCGGGTCAAGCAAAGCATCGCCATCGATACCAATTAAAAACTCGGCATCAGTCATCAGGCTGCCTGCCTGTAGGCCCATTGCTTTACCTTGGTTTTGTGCAAGGTGAACAACACGAAGCTTTTCGTATTGTTCAGCTAAACGGTCCAGCACTTCACCCGTATTATCCGAACTGCCATCATTAATCGCAATCACTTCAAAATTAGGATAGTCCAGTTTTAAAGCATGACTAATGGTTTCCTCTGCGTTATCACCTTCGTTAAAGCAAGGAATAAGTACAGCAACTTTCGGATAGCTTTCTAATGGAGCTGGTTGATCGTAAGGTGGAGCCTTACGTTCCTTCCAATAGAAAATGACCGCACCTATCATCCATAGATATGACATAAACAATGGATAATAAAAAACGAATTTTAGGGCGTGCGACCATATTGCAGCAAAGATTGTCATATTTCAGCCTCGTCTATGGCACAAGACGAGATGACTTTTCAGCAAATGCTTTATGCATCACGTTCACGTCCGGATGATCTTTAATTGGGTCATCTGGGTAGTATGCAACATGCATTGCACCTTGTTCATAGAGAGAATGAATCGTCGCAGCCATTTCAGTTGAAGGTACCTTTTCGTTATTACGCCAGTTCGTTGCTTGTAGCTCAAAAACTGTTTTCTTAATGCCATTTGGATATTGCTTAACGCGATCAACCATATCTTTATAGAATTGATCTGAGTTTTTCACTTGCTCCATATAAGGCATCGCCATAATAGCAGTAAAATCATAACGGTTTAATGACTCTTCAAGTGACTGAGAGTACCAATTTTCCGCATATGGTTTTAAAGCCACTTGCGCATATAAATTACGTGCTGTTAACAGGAATGGCTCATATTGACGAACCTGATCCACAAGCTGCATCGCAAAATCATCTAAATATCTGGTTTTGTATGCAGTCCACTTTTGCAAATCTTCGTCATTTGCACGAATTTTTGCCAAGTCTGTTGGTAAGCCTTGTTTTGCATAAGCTTTTAAAGCATCTGGGCTTGCATCTTCATAATCAGACAGGGTCACATCGTCATGGAATAAAATTCCATTGAAAGACGATGACTTCGCTAAGTCTTGATATATTTCACGGATAGTTTGACGCGCTTCAGGTGAAAAAGGACTTAAACGAATGTATCCCATATTAAGGTGTCCACCCGTTTTATCCTGTTGGGTCATAACCAAATCTTTTGATACAGGATCAGTTTTTGGTAGTTCCCATGCCAATAATGGCATCCACGCATAAATACGGCTTACAGGAGTACGTGTTTGAATTTGCCATGCAACACGGTTAAATAAATCAGCACGCATAGGAATATGTCGATTTGGGAAGTATACCATATCGGCAGAACCATTCGCATCTGCATCAGAGAAAGCCTGCAAATAAACTGTATTTACGCCCATTGCATTAATACGGTCGAGTAAATTACCTAAATTACGCTCTTGCTGTTGCGGGTCTGGATCATAGATATAGTCGAGATCCACATGCATGATTTTTTGCGGACGGTTATTATCCGTTAAATTTAACTCACGGTTTTTAATCTCTTGAGCTAAATCATTTGTGCTCATTCCGCCCTCTACCAAAATACGGCTCATATTTTGTAGAGACTGTTTCGCGTGATCTGCGCCATCATCAAGTGTGATGGTAATTGGCATACCAAGCTTTTTAGCAATTTGAACAGTTTGCATATTATAGCGGCCATATGGCCACACCATAATACGTGGTGAACGTATACCATGTTCTTTAAGCAACTGATTATTCTTTTTTAAATCGTTATAAATTCGGGCCTGATATTGGCTGTCGTTTTCATACGTTTTAGTTTTTACGTCATAAAAACGGGTCGTTGCTGCAGGTTCAGAGTTTCCTTGCGGGTTGCCTGTAATACCACGGTGTAAATGATAACTATGGCTTGCAATTTCAACAAAACCGCTGTCTTGCATTTCTTTAAGTTCAGGCCAGCTTAAGATTTTATCACGTGAAATTTCTTCGCCAGAAAAATCAACTTTCTGACTTGCTTTAGGCTCTAACCATGAACCAACAACAGCAAGTACTACCGGGATTTTTTTAGCCTTAATCACTGGATAGGCATTTTGATAAAAAGACTGATAACCATCATCTACAGTTAATAAAACTGGCTTGGTCGGCAGTGCAGTTTTGCCCTGATGAGCACGAATCAACTGATCTACAGTAATAAAATGGAAACCGTTTTTTTGCAGCCAATCAATATGCTCACTAAATTGTTTCGTGGTCACTGCATATTGAGGAATTAAGGCATTTTTAGTATCGGTAATTTCATGATAGCCAATAACAGTAAGTTCTGAAGCATCTATTTTAGGAGGCTTAGCTAATGCCATACCTGACAAGCCTGCTAAAGCCAAGCCAAGCGTTAGATTCAACAAAGGAGATGCAAAACGGGTAATCATGAAATAGCGTCTCAATAGCAATATAGATTATTTATGTGAAATTTAAACTTAAGAACTAAACCTTATGTCAATTTAGCCCTTAGGTTCAGCCTGTCCCAAAAGAACAGTTTTTCAGTTCACCTTTATAATCAAATAAACTGAAAATAATCTTAAATATTCAAAAAGCTAAAATATAAATAGTGAATGTATTTATATTTAAAGCTTATATATAAAATCAAACCCTAAAGAATTTGATATCACTCATCACGAGTTTTTACGTCAAATAATTCGATTTCAAAAATCAAATTTGAATTTGCCGGAATAATCTTACCCATTTTGCGTTCGCCATAAGCTAAATGCGCAGGAACAATAAGTTTACGTTTTCCGCCCACTTTCATTCCCATGATGCCTTGGTCCCAACCTTTAATCACACGGCCTGTACCAATGACACATTCAAAATAATTTCCGCGGTCAATTGAAGAGTCGAATTTAGTACCGTCTTCTAACCACCCTGTATAGTGCGTGGTAATTAAAGCACCTTTAACCGCTTCTTTACCTTCGCCTACTTTTAAATCGATAATTTCTAATTCAGTGATCATAACATTTCCGTTTCATTTAAATTCACAGCTCAGACTCAATCTTTAGTCTAGCAAGTGAAGTTGTAAAATTTGTTTCGCTTTCCAGTTTTACTGTAATTGTGTCCACACCACGTTTGCTTGGCCCTTTTCACCAAGCAGAGTCCACTCTGTGTCCATAACATTTAACTGTAACTGCATAGTGCGTTCACAAAGCTGTTCTAACTCTGCTGTACTGTCAGGCGCAATTTGCCATACCTGAACATTACTCAAAGTTTTAATTTTACTGTTTCTCTTCCACCAGTCTTCGACTTGTGAACCATAAGCAACAATTGCCACATTTTTACAACGGGCACTGGCTTTTTTCACTTTATCTTCAGAAGGTAAACCGACTTCAATCCAGGTTTCTAACTGCCCTGTTAAGTCTTTTTGCCAAAGTGCAGGCTCATCAGTTTCAAAAAGGTCTTTGGTAAATTCAAGGCTATCACTGGCAAAACGTGCAAATGCCATAACACGAACCATTAATCGTTCTAAAGTTTCTGAAGGATGTAAGGCAAGCGTCAATTGATAATCGCCATAAATATGGTCATCCATATTGGCAATGTTCAGATCCGCTTTATAAATTGTTGCTTTAAGCGCCATAGTTGATATGTCCAAAAATTTGGCGCTAAGAATACTCGATTTTAGTTAAAAAATTATAGAAAAAACGCAGTAACCCAAAACTTCTTTCACTCTAAATTTGCATCATATTCCAAAACATCCAAGCACTTTCAAAGTTGGCGGGCTTTTTGCTTGAGAGGGTTGTATTCCTCTCTTTTTGATTTGATGACTTATGTGGCAAAAACTTAAACGTAGTTTATTCCTACAAGTTCTCTGCGCTCTCTTCCTCGGTATTGCAGTAGGTCTTGGTTTTCATGATTTCTCCCTAGCTTTAAAACCTCTTGGTGATGGTTTTATTTCGCTCATTAAAATGTTGATTGCTCCTATTGTGTTTTGTGTGGTGGTACTGGGAATCTATGGTGCAAACGACATTAAAAAAATGGGCAAAGTCGGTGCAAAAACGATTCTTTATTTTGAAGTGGTCACCAGTATTGCTTTAATTTTGGGAATTATTGTTGCTTATGTCTTTAAACCGGGCGTCGGTATGAATATCGATATTCATCATTTAGATGCTAAAGATTTAAGTACCTATACTGACCGTGCTCATGACATGCATACAGGTTCGGACTTTTTACTTAATATTATTCCAAAAACATTTACGGCTGCTTTTGCCAACGGCGATATTTTACAGATTTTACTCATCGCGATTTTATTTGGTGTCTCGCTACTTTTAATTCCTAAACATTTAGCAGAGCTGGTACGTCAGGCACTTGAAGCTTTCTCTGAAGTCTTCTTTAAAATTATGGGACTGATTATCCGTTTAGCTCCAATTGGTGTATTCGGTTCAGTCGCATATACCACTGCAAAATTCGGATCAGACTCACTTCTACAACTCGGCTATTTAGTTTTACTCTTTTATGCAACCTGCATTTTATTTGTTGTGATTGTTCTAGGTTCAATTCTAAAACTTACCGGCCTCAACATTTTCAAATTTGTAGGCTACTTTAAAGATGAGTTGGCAATTGTTTTAGGTACCGCATCTTCCGACTCAGTTCTTCCTCAAGTCATGAAAAAGCTTAAAAACTTGGGAATTAAAGATTCAACGGTCGGTCTGGTCATCCCAACCGGTTATTCTTTTAATTTAGATGGCTTTTCAATTTACTTAACTTTGGGGGTGATCTTTATTGCACAGGCCTGCAATATCGATCTTTCTATGCATGACTTGTTGGCTATTTTACTGGTTTCGCTCATTACCTCTAAAGGCGCGCACGGTATTCCGGGTTCTGCCTTAGTGATTCTTGCGGCGACACTTTCAGTCATTCCAAGCTTACCTGCAATTGGTTTAGTGCTTTTATTGTCTGTAGATTGGTTTATCGGGATTATCCGTGCCTGCACCAATTTAATTGGTAACTGTGTTGCGACCGTAGTCGTTGCACATTGGGAAAAAGACATTGACCATGCTCAAGCTAAAGCTGTACTCGACATCAAAAAATAGATGAATATTTTTGAGAACATTGAGCTATCTTTTCAATGTTCTCTATTCATCAATTCTGCAACTTAATAATTCAGTTTCAAATGCCAGCCAGTCATGTTCATGTTGGCTAATGATTTCAATACGGTTATCAATGCCCTCTTCACCAGACTTATAGTTAAACTGCTCAGGGTTAAAGTTAAAGGTCTTCCATCCCTGATCTGTATTAAAAATTCCCTTAATACGTAGCCAGTCTTGCTGTGCACACAACACATCAAGCAGAGCATAAAACTCAAATTTCCAACGTTTAGGTAATTTCCAACCCGCCACAATATAACCTTGTGCAGACTCAACATAGTGATAAGGCAATTGGTGAATTTCTTTTGCAACTTCGGCTTCGGTCATTTGTTTTTGAAGCTTAAGTAAAGGTTGTATAGAGCGTTCGGTTAAACGAGCAGCAACATCAATTTGTGATAGTTCAAGTTGACCATGCTCGGTCTTTAGCCATTGCTGCCCATACGGCTGATATTCATCTTTAAGCCTATCTAGTGCCTGATCATCTTCAAAAGTCATGGTGTCAGCATGAGAAACCACCACAATCTGTGCAGCTTTTAATTGATCTTCATACAAGTTTTGTTTAACCCAATTGGTGTCATGCAAACGGCTACCATCAACAACCGTGACCAATGCACGCATAGCTAAGCTGTTTTGCCAATGAGGTTCGGTTAACTGATCAAATAATTGCGAAGGGTGCCCAAGCCCAGTAGGTTCAATAAAGAGTCGGTCTGGCTTTTGTTCACTTAACAAGCGAGCCAAAGCAATATGCATGGGAAGCTGGCTACTACAGCATAAACAGCCACCTAATAATTCTTTTACGGCATAACCTTCATCTTGAGGTAACAGTTGTTGGTCGACTCCAATTTGCCCAAACTCATTCATTAAAACTGCCCACACTTCATCTTTGGGTTTCTGACTTAATAAATGCTGCAATAATGTGGTTTTTCCTGCACCTAAAAACCCTGAAATAATATGGGTAGGTACAGTTTTTTGGGCAATCAGTTTCACAAGCGGCTCAAATCAACAAGGTTTTAAAAACTAAGAAAGGTATATCACTGTTTAAGTGGCATGGAAAACATTTTTCATTTTGAAGCTATAGTTTTCAATTATCTGGCTAAAACAGCATTTTTGTGACATACCTCTCATCAATAATCTAAATTAACTTTAAATAAAAAATAATTAAACGGAATATTCTATTTATATGCATTCACAATTCATGCCAGAGTGTTTTGTTTACGTAACCAAATTGGCTTTTTTTTACTCAACAAGAAATATTCTTTCACATTTTTAGCGCTCAACAAGCGCTCCAATTTTACAGTAGATGCACATAAACGGCCCGTATATTTCATATTGTTAAGATAGGCGTAATAGATTGTTAAGTTAATTGATGTAATCCAAAGCTCGGCTTAGCATGTGTCCTAGCTTAGTCATTCAGCACTACATGTTTTATCAGGTAGGTATGAACGATTAAGTTTGATTTATTTTTTAATGAATTTAAGGATGCCATAAAATGAAATTAGCTAAAACTTTACTCGCGACTACTCTAGCTTTAACTGCTGCTTCAACTTTTGCTGCTTCTAAACATGATAAAGTTCATGCTCCAGCAGAAGATAAAGTTGTAGTTTCAACTCAAGAGCAAGCAAACACTGCAAATGCTGCATCTGAAGCGGTAGGTTCTGCTTCTGAAGCTGCTCCTGCTGCTCAATAATTACCTCTGTACTCTCCTCCAAGCTCAGAGATAATTTTGCTGAAACGAAACAGGACGTTGAATTTCAGTGAATAAAAAAAGATCGAACCATGCTGCGGTTCGATCTTTTTTTAATTTAGTCTTCTTTGTTGTTTAAGAAGTTTTCTTATACATGCTGCAAGAAGGATTATGATTTTCTTGTAGGCGCAACACCTTACGGTGTTCTGCTGCTTCAAATCGACAGCGTTTCCATTCAGTATCGAGTTTTAATTGAGGCACTTCACGTGGTTTACCATGCTCATCAACCGAAACCATCGTGAAATAACAGCTATTGGTGTGGCGAACGGTGCGCTTTTGAATATTCTGTGCTTCTACACGAATACCCACTTCCATTGAAGTACGACCCACATGGTTCACACTCGCTAAAAATGTAACGAGTTCACCCACATAAATCGGTTCTTTAAAATTTACTTTATCTACAGACAACGTTACGACATAACTGCCTGAATAACGACTTGCACAAGCGTAGGCCACTTGGTCTAACAGCTTTAGAATTGTTCCACCATGAACATTACCTGAAAAATTTGCCATGTCTGGGGTCATTAACACTGACATGGTTAATTCGGACTGATCATCAGTTACGGTTGTCATTTCATCTAATGTAGGCATGACTCAACTCTGTCTCAAAACAAGCTCAGAAAACATTATGGTTGATAATTCACAAAAAAAACATGCTTAAATCCACAACATAGCATCGTATTTTTTAATATTGTTAATTCTTTTTTTGAACGGATATTTTTTAAGCTATTATTTTTAATTATTTTTTAGTTTTTCTTAAATAAAAAGCTGAGAAACAGCCAAAAATAAACTAAAGATGCTATGCCATTTTGTTCCATTTTAAATGACACAGCATCGTTTTATATGAGCCTGACTATACTTTATGGATCAGTCCAGTAATACCATTAATAATCATATCAACAGCAATCGTACCAATTAACAAAGCAGATAAACGCCCGACAATATCAAAATATCGATCGATGTATTTTGCATGTTTATAGCGTAAATGATCATGTGAAAATTTCATCAAAATCAAAATACTGCATGTTAAAAACATAGTAAACCCAATAACAAGTGCTGCAGCACCTATCGACATTTCAATACCTGTGACCACAGCCGCACTAATAGTGCCCGGCCCGATCATAAAAGGCATGGCGATTGTTCCAGCTAAATGTTCAGGTGCACCGCGCATTTCACCAATGGTATCGGCTCCCTGAAACACATAGCGATAACCAATCACTAAAAATATAAGACCGCCAAAAATCTGGAAAGCCTCAAAGCGTACATTCAGGTACTTACTAAAGATTGCTTCACCGCCCCATGCAAATAGCATAAAGACGATATAGGCAATCAAGCTCCCCTGAATTAAGGCTTTGTTAAACACCTTGGTTTCTGAATGGCGGATCAGGCCAATCATATAAATGCTCATTAAAAAAGGATTGAGCAAAGAGAAAAATAAAGCAAAAGAATGCAGATATGGTGAGACCATGCATATTCCCCTTAAGCTTGCGGATCTGGGAATAATGGACGGTTCCCAGGGCTAATACGATTAATATGCAAGAACGTCATATGTCGTTCATATTTATCTAAAATATCATTAATGACCTGTTCTTTACTGTAACCCACAAGGTCATTATCTTGAGAACCTTCATAAAGATAAGTTTCGAGACGGTAATAGAACTGTTTGCCTCGTTTTACACGCTGACTAAAGTTAGGCGCGCTATAACGGACAGGCCAAATCTGATACACGAAGTTTTGCTCTTCTTCCAAATGAATGGTGATATCGAGGTGATATAGCGCCTCTTCATCTTCAAGTGGAGTTTGCTGCACGTCTACGTTCATACCTTGCTTAATGAGTTCATCGGCAACAGCTTGAACAGCAGGTTTGCAAACGGTATCGAGCATTCGTCTGGTTTCAGTCGTTCCCGGATGATGCATAACCCGAGTCAAACGCTGTTTCCAATTGAGAATATCGACGTTACCCACTACAGGTGCTGCATTCATACTTCGGCTGGCATGCCTGTAGTCTTCAAGTCTGAGCGACTTATAAAGCCCCGCCATCACAAGGAACATCACGAAACTAAACGGCAGTCCCATAATGATGGTTGCATTTTGCAAAGCGGTAATCCCGTTGGTCATCAGCATGGCTAGCGTTAATAAACCAATGGCAATTGCCCAGAATACGCTTAACCAACGCGGCGCATCATTATCAATATGCGTAAGCTTAGTGGTGAAGTTACCTAAAACCAATGCCCCCGAATCGGCAGAAGTCACATAGAACAAAAGACCTGTCACTGTCGCAATTGAAGCAATGAAGGTAAAACCTGGATACTGCGCTAACAGGTCATAAAAACCATGTGCCGGATTCGATAATACCGTTGCAGCCAAAGTTTGGTTGCCTTCAAAAATCACGCTGTGCAATGCGCTATTACCAAAAATGGATAACCACGTTAAGGTAAATAACAGAGGAATAATTAAAGTCCCGCATACAAACTCACGAATAGTACGGCCTCTAGATATGCGGGCCAAAAACAATCCTACAAACGGTGACCATGCAATCCACCATGCCCAGAAGAACAAAGTCCAACTGCTCATCCAATCTTTAGGTTGTTCAAAGGCAAAACTTTGTAAGGCTAAGGTTGGGAAGCGAGTTAAATAATCACCAATATTTTGTACCAGTGCATTGAGTAAAAACTCGGTATTGCCCAAGAACAAAATAAATAGCAAAAGGCCAATTGATACATAAATATTGATTTCAGACAAAATCCGAAGGCCTTTATTCACCCCAGATGTCACTGAAATAATACTAATACCGACTGCAATGGCAATGAGTGCAAACTGCATCCAGATATTCTCTGGCAGTCCTAATAAAACATGTAAACCATAGTTCAGCTGTACCACGCCAATCCCGCAGGTGGTCGCAATACCAAAAATTGTCCCGATGACGGCGGCAGTATCCACACTATGGCCGATGGCCCCATTAATTCTGTTCCCAAAAATTGGGTAAAGTGCAGAACGAATGGTAAGCGGTAAGTTATACCGATAACTGAAATAACCAAGTGCCATACCAATCAAGGCATACATACACCATCCAGTCAAACCATAGTGAAATAGGGTCCACACCATACTTTGGCGTGCAGCTTCATAGGTCTGGCCTACTCCGACAGGCGGTTGCATATAATGAGATAATGGCTCGGCCACCGAGAAGAACATTAAATCGATACCAATACCTGCCGAAAACAGCATGGCAGACCAACTCAGTAGGCTAAACTCAGGCTTTGAGTGTTTGGGGCCAAGCTTAATTTCACCATATCTTGAACAGGCAATGAAAATGACAAACACCATATATAGCGTTGCAGCCAGTAAATAATACCAGCCAAAGGTTGACGTTACCCATGCAAGAACAGTGTTAATAGTTCGATTTGCGAAATCGTTAAATAAAAAAGTAACGAGAGAAAAGATTAAAATGATTAGAGCTGAAATATAAAAAACCACACGGTTAAGCGGGTCTTTTTTAGATTTAGATAATGTTAAATCATCAACTGCTCTTGGATTATCTGTTGCCATACAATCCTCAAGGAATAGAAGAAAAATAAAATATTCAATTTAGTCTTTTCACTATTTAACAATAATGAAAAGACTGCTTTGAACGCAAAAAATATAAATAAATGTGATGAACCAAGGTTATAAAACCTCGGTCACTTTGTTCTGGTCACAATTCGATGGAATAGAAATGTCTTTTGAAATAGCTAACTGCTTTTTCGCAACATTCGGGTCAAAATCATCTTGCTTTAGGGCTTTGGCTAGACCAAACATATAAAGCAAAATAATGACTGAAAATGGTAAACCACATAACACCACTGCACTTTGCATGGAGTTAAAACTACCTGCTAATAATAAGCCGATACTTACAATGGTAATGACCACAGACCAAAAGATGCGTAACCAGATCGGTGAATCACTATCACTGGTGCCCCCTTTCGAGGACAAATTGGCGATCATTAGTGTACCAGACCCAACAGGGGTCAAAAATAAAACGAAACAAATTACAACAACAATCCCGGCAATATACGGATTAAACGGGAGATATTCGAGTAATTTGAATAATGACAATGCTGGGTCACTTAAAACCATATCACCCAAAGCTTTCTGCTTTTGGTTGAGAATAAAATGAATTGCGGTGTTTCCAAAAATCGAAATCCAAGCCAAGGTAAAACCTAATGGAATGAGGCATACACCTAATACAACCTCACGAATGGTTCGGCCTTTTGAAATACGCGCAATAAACATACCGACAAAAGGCGCCCAAGCAATCCACCATGCCCAATAAAACACAGTCCATGAACCCAACCAACCACTGGCTTTTTGATTGTATAAATACATATCAAAGCTTTTACCCATAAAATTGTTGAGGTAATCACCGACATTTTGAACAAGACCATTTAACAAATGGTTAGTTGGCCCTGTTAAAAATACAAATAAAAGTAAAGCATAGAGCAAACGCAAATTAATACGCGATAACCATGCCAGACCTTTTTCAATACCAACTACTGTTGTGATGGTCGCAACACTCATCATGACGAGAACAGCTGTAATTAAGGTTGCAGAGCTATGCGGTATTTCAGGAATTAAATAACAAATACCTGAAACCAACACTAAAGCACCAATACCTAAGTTGGTCACGAGCGAAATGACAGTCGCCAAAATACCAAAGCCATCAACAAAATCCCCCACCAAGCCATGAACCCGCTCTCCGAAAATTGGATAGAGGGCCGAGCGCAATGCAAGCGGTAAATCTTGTCTAAAAGCAAAGTAACCTAAGGTCACACCGAGCAAAGCGTAAAGCACCCAGCCATGAATACCCCAGTGCAAAAAGCTATAGGTCATGGCATTTCGAGCAGCCTGAATGGTTCCTGCCTCACCTTCGGGTGGTCTTAGAAAATGATCAACAGGTTCAGCAACACCATAATAAAGTAGCGCGATACCAATCCCTGCTGAAAATAGCATTGAGGTCCAAGCCAAATAGCCAAACTCGGGTTTGTCGTCATCTTTACCTAACGGAATTTGCCCAACTTTTGAGAAGGCAAGCCAAGCCACAAAGCCTAAACACAGCACAATGACTAACATGTAATACCACCCAAAAAAGTGGTTTACCTGTTCTTGCACATAGGTCAGCCAAAACTGACTTTTTTCTGGAAACAGTACAAATAATAGGCCAAAAATGCCGATACTGACTGCCGAACTCCAAAATACAAAACGATTTAACCGAATATGGTCTGAAGAATATCCATCACTTTTCAACACCATCTTATTGCTCCTTGCAATCGGTGTATTTTTTCCAAAATAACGTGATAAGTACTGGACTTATGCGCATCATCCTATCCGTAAGAACTTCTGATTCTACCTCTTCTTCCCCGAAGTCAGATTCAAAAATTCATTGATTTTTACACATCATACTTGTTATTGATTGAACGTTCAATCAATAACAAGTATGATAAAAAAAGTGCTATGATGCTCTGCAAGTTAACATGCTGAATTTAAAGCACCCCTAAAAGTGCTGATGTGGAAAATCATGACAAAACGCAGAGTAAAACCAGAGCATGTGCGCCGTGAAGAGATTATGAACGCTGCACTCGACGTAATTTATGAAGTGGGGTTATCCAATACCACCATTGCACAAATTGCAAAAAAAGCCGAGTTGTCGACCGGTATTGTCAGCCATTACTTTGGCGACAAACAAGGGTTAATAAATACCTGTATGCAAGAAATGCTCAATGTTTTGCGTCGGAAAACCGAACAGTACAGAGCAGAAGCAGATTCGCATCCGGAAAGCCAGATTAAGGCAATTATTGACTCTAACTTTGACATTAGTCAGGTAAATGAAAAAGCAATGCGGGTCTGGTTAGACTTTTGGTCTGCAAGTATGCATGTACCAGACCTGAGCCGTTTGCAAAAGATTAATGATCAACGCCTGTACTCCAACTTGAAGTTTTATTTTCTCAAGTTAATAGATGAACAACAGGCCAGTGTTGCCGCAAGAGGTTTGGCAGCATTGATTGATGGATTATGGCTACGCGGCAGTTTAAGCCGTCACAACGAATTTGACAGCGAGCTGGCCCGTTCCATTGCTTACGATTATGTAAAAACGCAATTGCAATTTGCGAACAAGCCTTTGCAGGAGAGACAAAATGAGTGATGTACAAGTTTATCAACTGTATATCCATGGACGCTACGTTGAAGCAACCAGTGGTAAAACATTTAATAGTATTAACCCTGCCAACGGCGAGACAATCGCGACTCTTCAACAGGCATCTGAACAAGATATTGAAGCTGCTGTAAAAAGTGCCCAACAAGGACAAAAAATCTGGGCAGCCATGACCGCTATGGAGCGTTCACGTATTTTACGCCGTGCTGTCGATATTCTCCGTGAACGTAATGATGAGCTTGCCCGTCTTGAAACACTCGACACCGGTAAAGCCTACAGCGAAACATCTACAGTTGATATTGTGACTGGTGCAGATGTACTCGAATACTACGCAGGACTTGCAACCGCCATTCAGGGCGACCAAGTTCCACTTCGCGAATCAAGTTTCTTTTATACACGCCGTGAACCATTAGGAGTGGTTGCAGGTATTGGGGCTTGGAACTATCCAATTCAAATCGCTTTATGGAAATCTGCCCCTGCTCTTGCAGCCGGCAACGCTATGATTTTCAAACCAAGTGAAACAACACCACTCACTGCATTTAAACTTGCAGAAATCTATACAGAAGCTGGTTTACCAGACGGCGTATTTAACGTGGTACAAGGTGCTGGCCGTGAAATTGGTCAATGGCTCACTGAACATCCTGTGATTGAAAAAATCTCATTCACTGGTGGTGTGGAAACCGGCAAAAAAGTCATGGCAAGTGCTGCGGGTTCTACGCTTAAAGAAGTGACCATGGAACTTGGTGGTAAATCACCACTGATTATTTGTGAAGATGCCGACCTGAACCGTGCAGCAGATATTGCAGTCATGGCGAACTTCTTTAGCTCAGGTCAGGTATGTACCAACGGTACTCGTGTATTTGTTCCAAAATCACGTTTAGCCGACTTTGAAAAAGCGGTTGTAGAGCGTGTAAAACGTATTCGCATTGGCGACCCAATGGCTGAAGATACGAACTTCGGTCCACTCACTAGCTTCCCTCACATGGAAAAAGTGTTGTCTTTCATTGAGTCAGGCAAACAACAAGGCGCTAAAGTATTAATTGGTGGTGGCCGCGCAACAGAAGGCGAACTTGCCAAAGGCGCTTATGTACTACCGACAGTATTTAGCGACTGCACTGACCAGATGGCGATTGTTCAAGAAGAAATTTTTGGACCTGTCATGAGCATTTTAAGCTATGAAACCGAAGAAGAAGTCATCCGTCGTGCTAACGACACCACCTTTGGTTTAGCTGCTGGCGTTGTTACTCAAGACATCAGCCGTGCTCATCGCATTATTCACCAGATTGAAGCTGGTATTTGCTGGATTAACACGTGGGGTGAATCGCCTGCCGAGATGCCAGTGGGTGGCTATAAACAATCTGGTGTAGGCCGCGAAAATGGCTTGACCACACTTGGGCACTATACCCGTATCAAATCTATTCAAGTTGAACTTGGCGATTATCAAAGCATTTTTTAATGCCCCAATCGCTCTAAACACTTCAACCTAAATCACATATGCCGAGCAGTCTTTATAGATTGCTCAGGCAAACTGTTAGTAAAAAAAAAGGATAGTTATGAATATTAAAGAATATGATTACATTATTATTGGCGCAGGATCTGCCGGAAATGTACTCGCTGCGCGTCTGACTGAAGACAAAGATACCACCGTTTTACTGCTAGAAGCAGGTGGTCCAGATTATCGCTTGGATTTCCGTACACAAATGCCGGCAGCTTTGGCCTACCCTCTTCAAGGTCGTCGCTATAACTGGGCTTATTTAACTGACCCAGAGCCGCACATGAACAACCGTCGTATGGAATGTGGTCGTGGTAAAGGTTTAGGTGGCTCATCTTTAATTAATGGTATGTGCTATATCCGCGGTAACGCGATGGATTTAGAACAATGGGCAACTCATAAAGGCCTTGAAAACTGGACTTATGCCGACTGTTTGCCTTACTACAAAAAAGCCGAGACTCGTGACATTGGTGGCAACGACTACCATGGTGATAGCGGCCCTGTATCAGTGGCTACACCAAAAAATGGCAACAATGTGTTGTTCCATGCCATGGTTGAAGCAGGTGTACAGGCAGGTTACCCGCGTACTGACGACTTAAACGGTTATCAGCAAGAAGGTTTTGGCCCAATGGACCGTACGGTTACGCCTAAAGGCCGTCGTTCAAGTACCGCACGTGGTTATTTGGATATGGCAAAAGGTCGTCCAAACCTGACTATTTTGACACACGCGACGACCAACAAAATCTTGTTCAACCAAAAGCAAGCGATTGGTGTTGAATACATTATTGGCGCTGACCAAAACAACTTACAACGCGCATTGGTTAAACGCGAAGTATTACTTTGTGCAGGTGCAATTGCGTCACCGCAAATTTTACAGCGCTCAGGCGTAGGTCAAAGTACCTTCTTAAAATCAATGGACATTGATGTGGTTCATGATTTGCCGGGTGTAGGTGAAAATCTGCAAGACCACTTGGAAATGTACTTACAGTATAAATGTAAGCAACCTGTTTCTTTATACCCTGCTTTAAAATGGTATAACCAACCTGCGATTGGTGCCGAGTGGTTATTTAATGGTACAGGTATTGGCGCGAGTAACCAGTTTGAAGCGGGTGGATTTATCCGTAGTTCGGATGAATTCAAATGGCCAAACATTCAGTACCATTTCTTACCAGTAGCTATTAACTACAACGGTAGTAATGCAGTAAAAGAACACGGCTTCCAAGCCCATGTCGGTTCAATGCGTTCGCCTTCACGCGGTCGTATCAAACTTAAATCGAAAGATCCGTTTGCGCACCCAAGTATCTTGTTTAACTATATGTCGACTGAACAAGACTGGCGTGAGTTCCGTGATGCAATTCGTATTACACGTGAAATCATGCAGCAACCTGCGCTTGACCCATATCGTGGTGATGAAATTAGCCCGGGCAAACATTTGCAAACCGATGCAGAGCTTGATGACTTTGTTCGTAACCATGCAGAAACGGCTTACCACCCGTCTTGTAGTTGTAAGATGGGTGAAGACGAAATGGCTGTTGTAGATGGTCAAGGCCGCGTACACGGTATGAATGGTTTACGTGTGGTTGATGCCTCAATTATGCCGCTCATTATTACCGGCAACTTAAACGCAACTACCATTATGATTGCCGAGAAAATTGCAGACCAAATTCGTGGACGCGAAGCGTTACCACGTTCAACTGCACCGTTCTATGTCGCATCATAAAACCGTTAAGGGCATATTTCTTATACAGAGATATGCCCTTAATTTAATAGGTACTGCACAAGCATTAATAAGAACTATGTATGACAAAAAATAAGCGGCTATAAGCTAAACATTTACATAAATATGGCATGAAATAAAAATTAATCTATTTTTATAGGCAAATTATCCTCAAATGATTCAAGTTTAACCAAAATTATTTTAATAGTTAATTATCAATCACTTAAATTAAAATAAAAGCTAAAAACAATCTTACAAAAGCTCAATTTGATCAAATATAAATCATATTTATGATTTTGATGAACCCCATTTATTATAAAAATTGTCTTGTCAATGCAAAATTAGTCTAAAATATAGAGTGTTTGCGATAATCCCAAGTAATTTTTCTTTTTTTAAAGTTCTCTGTTTTGGAGAATTTTACTTTCGCATTTATATCCATTTTGTCTGGATACGCTGTCTAGGTTTCCTCACACCTTAAGTGACTCAAATAACTTATTTTAAGGTCCCCCTTACATGAAAAAGTTTTTGAAATACCTTCTGGTATTAATCATTCTTATTTTAATTGCAGGTATTGTTTTCTTGTTTAGACCAATTGCGTCAAAACAAGTACAAACTGCAAAAGATGAGCCAGTTGTTGATGCTGTTCTTGTTGGCGGCGGCATCATGAGTGCCACTCTCGGTACTTATTTCACTGAGCTTGAACCGAATTGGCAAATTCGTATGTATGAACGTCTTGACCAAGTTGCTCAAGAAAGTTCAAACGGCTTTAACAATGCCGGAACAGGCCACTCTGGCTTTATGGAAATGAACTATACCGAAGAAAAAAACGGTAAGATGGAAATTGTCAAAGCTGAAAAAGTTGCTTCTCAATTTGAAGTCGCTAAACAGTTCTGGTCATATCAGGTAAAACAAGGCGTTTTAGCTGAACCAAAATCATTCATTAACCCAGTTCCACACATTGCTTTCGTTTGGGGCGATAACGTTCAGTTCTTAGAAAAACGTTATGCTGCCATGATTCAAAGCCCGTTGTTCAAAGGTATGAAATTTACTGAAGACCCAGCTGTGATTAAGCAATGGGCACCTTTGGTGATGAACGATCGTGATCCAACTCAAAAAGTTGCAGCAACTCGTATGGAAGTTGGTTCAGATGTAAACTACGGTTCAATCACGAATCAGTTAGTGAAACACTTAAACCAAAACCCAAATTTCAAATTACAGACTTCAACTGAAGTGACTGGCATCAGCCAAAATGATGACAAAACTTGGACTGTATCTTTCAAAGATTTGAAAACTGGTAAAACAGATCACGTTAAAACACGTTTTGTGTTTATCGGTGCAGGTGGTGCAGCGGTTAAATTATTGCAACTTACTGGTTTACCAGAAGCCAAACAATATGCTGGCTTCCCTGTAGGTGGTGAATTCTTAATTACTGATAACCCAGCAATTACGTCTCAACATACAGCGAAAGTATATGGCCGTGCTGAACTTGGTGCGCCTCCAATGTCTGTACCACATATTGATACACGTTATATCGACGGTAAAAAATATGTATTGTTTGGCCCATTTGCAACCTATTCAAACAAGTTCCTGAAAAATGGTTCTCAGCTTGACTTGCTTGCATCTACTAACAAAAACAACGTTTTACCAATGACCACTGTTGGCTTGGAAAACCTTGATCTTGTTAAATACTTGGTGAGCCAAGTAATGATGTCAGACCAAGACCGTCTAAATGAACTTCGTAAATACTACCCAGATGCGAAAGCTGAAGACTGGCGTTTAAGTCAAGGTGGTCAACGTGTTCAGATCATCAAGAAAGAACCAGGTAAACCAGCAACACTTCAATTCGGTACAGAAATCTTTGCGTCTAAAGATGGTGCTGTAACTGCATTGTTAGGTGCTTCTCCGGGTGCTTCGACTTCTCCATACATCATGCTTAACTTACTTGAAAAAGCTTTCCCTCAGCAAACTGAAGGTAAGTGGAACCAGAAGCTTCATGAAATTGTAGTTTCTTATAAGCAAGACTTGAGCAAAGACCCTGTGTTACTCGACAAAGTTCGTCAGTACACAAGTTCTACTCTTGGCTTGAACTATACATCTCCGTTCAAAGCTGCAAACGATGAAACTGCTGCTGCCCCAGTTGCAAAAGCAAACTAAGTTTGATGATGTATAAGTAAAATATCAAAAGGATGAATTTCGATTCGTCCTTTTGTTTTTTAAGACCTCAGTTGAGATATTTAGACTAGCTATGACGCCTTTAAACTCATTACCTCGCCTCTTATCATTTTGCTTTAAGCTCGTACTTGTTTTGCTACTGGCTTATCTTTTGTTAAGCGGGTTTTATATGTGGATGATTGGCGGTACAGCAATTTATGTCAGCTCAGCCGTATTATTTGCCATAACCGCTTATGCATTTAAGCTCGGTAAGTATCAAAAACTATGTGCTGTTCTAAATGTGTTCATGAGCGCAGCCGCATTATATTTCAGCACGACTCATCTATTTTTCTCACCTATTCAGTTCTTTATATTTTTACCTGCCTTATTTTTTGTGCTGTTAGCTTTTGCTCGCCTAAATAAAATTCGTAACTTATCTAAAGTTTTAATATTTATTAGTTTATTGGTGTGGTCAGGTATACATTTTTCACAGCTTAAACAACTTCAAGCCTATTATAAAACACAGCATACAGGTGAAAGCTGGCAGCAATACGGCGCGCTATAAGAGTATTTTTAGTCTGTATACTTCATGAAAATGTATTTTCATTTTCACATGAAGTTCATCAGTAAAACTGAACATCGTTTACAGAATTCCTCCTAAGAAAAATTATTCATAACAATCTAATTTATTTAGAAATATATCGAGCATATTAGCGATTGAATAGCATTCATCTACACGCTAGATTAGCTGAATTATTTTTCTCCCTTTACGTTGTAATTTATGAAAATTTTAGATGGCGGTTTAGGCCGTGAATTGGCTCGCCGTGGCGCTCCGTTTCGTCAACCAGAGTGGTCTGCGCTTGCACTCATTGAAGCACCTGAAACAGTAAAAGAAGTCCATCTCGACTTTATCAACGCTGGTGCAGAAGTCATTACAACCAATAACTATGCGGTTGTGCCATTTCATATTGGTCAAGAACGTTTTGAAACTGATGGCGTGCGTTTAATTAAAGTTGCGATTGAACAAGCAAAAAATGCAGTTAAAGAAAGCGGCAAAAATGTCAAAATCGCAGGCTGTTTACCACCATTATTTGGTTCTTACCGCGCCGACTTGTTCCAACCGGAACAGGCTAAAAACCTTGCTGAGCCAATTATTAACACATTGGCACCAGAAGTAGATTTCTGGCTCGCTGAAACTCAATCGTGCTTAAAAGAAGTTGAAACAGTCCATGCATTATTACCACAAGATGGTAAAGACTATTGGGTGTCATTTACGCTGCAAGATGAAATCAAACAAGAACAAGCTTTACTTCGTTCTGGCGAAAACATGCAACAAGTGGCTGACTTTATAAAGCAGTCAAATGCCAAAGCAGTATTGTTTAACTGCTGCCAACCTGAAGTGATCTTGCAAGCAATTAATGAAATTAAAGGACTCATTCCAGAGTCTGTACAAATTGGTGCTTATGCCAACGCCTTCCCACCACAAGATGAAAGCGCTACAGCCAACGATGGTCTGGATGAAATTCGTAAAGACTTAGATGCTCCAGCTTATCTTGGTTTTGCTAAGCAATGGCAGCAAGCAGGTGCAAGTTTAGTCGGCGGTTGCTGCGGTATTGGACCAGAACACATTGCTGAACTTTCTCAATTTTTTAAAGAATAAATACCATGTCTGCTGCCAAAATCGGATTGTTGTCTCTTACAGCGCTGGTATTTAGCTCTATGGTGGGGTCTGGTGTATTTAGCCTTCCCCAAAATATGGCTCAAGTTGCCAACGGCTCTGCCCTTCTTGTTGCATGGCTCATTACCGGAGTCGGCATTATTTTCTTAGCCCTGTCATTGTTGCATTTAACCCGTCAACGACCAGATCTAGATGGCGGTATTTATAACTATGCGCGGGAAGGTTTTGGAGACCTCATCGGGTTTTGCTCGGCATGGGGTTATTGGTTATGTACCACCATTGGTATTGTCGGCTATGTAGTGATTGCCTTTTCAGGCGTCGGCATGTTTACCGATAGCAAAGACCACATTATTTTTGGTGAAGGTAATACACTCTACTCTCTGATTGGCTCAAGCATTTTTGTATGGCTGGTGCACTGGTTAGTAAGCCGAGGTATTAAAGAAGCTGCGATTGTGAATTTACTGGCAACCATTGCCAAAATTATTCCAATGGTGGTTTTCATCTTCTTTACTTTTATTGCCTTTAAGTTTGATTTGTTCAAACTCAACTTAAATGACTTCTCTTTAAAAGTTCCGCTTTGGCAGCAAGTAAAAGACCTGATGCTGATTACCCTTTGGGTATTCACCGGTATTGAAGGTGCGGTAGTTTTATCATCACGTGCCAAAAACCGTCATGACATTGGTAAAGCGACTATTTTAGGTGTGTTGCTGGCATTAAGTTTTTACGTCATGGTGACAGTACTGGCTTATGGGGTGGCAAGTCGTGAAGCCCTTGCAGGCATGCATAACCCATCTATGGCAACCATTTTGCAGCAACTGATCGGCTTACCGGGTACGATTGTTATTACCATCGGGCTTATTATTTCAGTTTCATCGTCTTATTTAAGCTGGACGTTATTTGCGACTGAAATTCCATATCTAGCTGCAAAAAATGGTGCTTTCCCTAAATTATTTTTAAAGAATAATCAGAACAATGTACCGATTTCATCGCTTTGGCTCACCACCATTGTGGTACAAGGCTCCCTCATTGCCGTATATTTTTTCAATAAAAACTACACTCAGCTTTTACTGATTTCATCGGTGATGATTTTGCTGCCTTATTTTCTGGTGTCGGCTTTTTATCTTAAAGAATCTATTCGCCATAAACGCACCCCGCATATTGCCATTGCAAGTGTTGCTTCAATCTATGCACTTTGGCTGCTCTATGCGGCAGGTTTAGACTTACTGCTGTTGTCTGGCGTGTTGTATTTGGTTGGCTTGGTTATTTTTTCAATCAGCTACTTTGAGCATAAAAAATCGCTCAAACAAAACCAGCTTAATTAATCACTTCAACCACTGTTGAGCTATTTCAGCAGTGGTTTTTTAAAAACAAAAATTCTATTTTGAAAGCTGCGACTGCTTTAAATGCAACCTTAAAATACGACGTAATTCTAAAATTGCCTCTGGGCTAGTTTGTATTGAATGCCCACCTTTAATAATCAGTTCTGATTGCTCTCCACCTAAATGTGAACTTTGATACGGCACAATCCCATCACTCATTTTTGATTTATCTGTCGTGCCATTCATGTTCCCCATAATCGAGTGATAGACCACATTGGACGATGGCTGAATGGCTTGAGTGAGCTTCATAAAGTTAGATGAACGACTTAAATTACTCGCTCCATTTTCAATTAAGCCTTTTCTGAGTTTTGTATTTTTCTCATCTCTCATTTCAACTGCAATAAAAAAGTCAGCAGGCAAACGAATAATACGACGGGCAATTTGGGTAAACCATCGATCAGCATAGTCAGTACCATGATGCGGCGCCGAAACAAAAACTACCCGCTTAAAATAAGGCAAAGCTTTGAATTGAAAGCGCTCTAGCACCACCGGATTTTCTTTTAAACGGTTTAGCTGGGCTTCATTCATTTTTTGCATGGCTTGTTCTGAAATATCAGCATCACTTACCAATAAACGACTGATCACTCCGCCCATACTATGCCCAACCAACACGGCATCGTGTGCAGCATAGCTGTCTTTAGCAACATTTTGAAAAGCCTGATTCAACAATGAATAAATCTGAAAGCGACTTTCAAAAATCGGCATGTTGGTTGAATAAAACACCTGCCAAACTTGATAGTTTTTTCTTAATTCAGCATCGCCCATAATGTCATTGGTTAGACTTACCCATGCTTCTGGGCTACTGGCCAAACCATGAATAAACACAATGATTTTTTTATTCGGGTTAAAGGGTTCCAGCATATATAAATGCGGCATAATCAAATTGGCTTCTTTATTAATTAAAGACCAATAACCTGCTGCACCTAAATTATATTTCGAGAGCCAAAGCCCATAAGGTGCCGAATAGTTTGCAGTAAGCGGATAGTCCACACCTTCAACTTTTACACGGTCCTGTCGGTATGGGTCGAACATGGAAATTTCCAAATCTGCCCCAGCAATGACTTGTTCGGCTGTGGCCTTTTGTTTTGGATAGGCAATGGCCGTGACTGGAAAGAAGCGTGGTAAATGTATGTTCGGATTACTATTGTGAGCGTAAAAAGCATCGGGGTCTAAAATGAAACCATGATTTACATCATGCTCCTTACGCCCAACGATAAACTCGGCACCTAAACCATCCTTACGGTTGACGGTATTAAACCCTGAAAAGTTCATGTTGTAGCTAGAGCGAAAGGTATCGACTTCAATGTGTTGTACATCTAGCGCATGGTCAAAGTTGACGTGGTACTCATGCCCATCTGCTTTTAGTAAAGGTGGGAAATGAAGCGTATTTAAATGATTAAAATACGTGGTCATGAGCTTCGACAAGGCGACGTTATAAAAAATACGTACCTGATTTTGCCTATGGTCAAACACTCGATCGAACGGCGACTCTTCAGAGTCAAACAAATAGACATAGCTATAGCGCAAGCTTTTATCAAACAACGCCAGCTCTTGCTCAACACAGCTATTATTTTTACTGCCCACATTACATTGGCTACTACGCCCAACATCTAAAGCTTTTGCCAAATAAATTTCACTGAGCGCAGCATAACGCTCTTCTCGGCTGCTATTTTCAGACAACCCCTGAATTTTATTTAAACAAACATCAAAATTTTGTAGACAAGACGTCTCATTTTCTTTGACCAAATATAGCAAGTTTTGGGTTTGATGGCTTAACGTATTGTCAGTCAAAATGCTTTCATTTTTACTTTTTAAAGCGCTACTTAAGTTACTTTCTTTTAAATGAATGACCTGACAACCGCTAAGCAGCCCCATTATTGCAAGCACTAAATAATGGCCAGACTTTGTCATTGTGCATTCCTTTCGCGAATGTATTTCCCCATTCGTCATTATGCCTGTAAAGCGATGAACGAACAATTTCAGCTCAGCTTCAATAGTGTTTTATTCAAAAAATAAAAGCCCGAATTTTTTTAAATTCAGGCTCTTTCAACAGCTCTGTTTAAGCTTGTTTAAACTTCTGCTGTGAAGCCAAATAAGAAAAATAAAGGATAGGTAAAATAAACAGCGCTACACTCCAAAAGTCAAAATAGACATAAAGCACAGCCCCCATAAAAGCACCAATCACAAAGCCAATGACAATACTGGCACTTTTAAGCAAGCTTGACCGATTGGCCTCATTATTGTTTTTGAGTAAGTTGGCAATATCAATCCCAAGCTGGGTGGTGTTGCCTGTCATCATGGTACTTGGGCTAATATTTTTAATGAGTGTTTTACTTGAAGTATTACGAATAGCTAAGGCAATTAGACCGAGGCCACCCGTGATAGCAACGGTAATCGCATCAGCATTTTTAAATGGCTCAAAGTAAAGCCCAGCAACCATAAAGGCACACAGAAAAATAGCTTCAAACAAAAATAAATAAGACAGCGTTTTGTGTTTGGCTTGACTACGGTCAATTAACAGTTTGGTAATCACCACCGTCAAAATAAACAATGGAATAGCAGCAAGCTTAATCCAGACACCTGTACCACCCTTCACCAAGGCTGCTCCTGCAAGCACCAAGTTGCCCGTTACATGCGCGGTAAAAAAACCAAATAACGCAATAAAGCCAATGGTATCAATTGCTCCACCCACCATAGTCAGTAAAACAGGATCTCGACATAGTGCCCACGTACTTTGTGTTTCTTGTTGAATTGAGGTCTCTGGCATTACACTTCCTATCAAATATTGGTTTTTTAATTAGAAATTTTTTGTCAGAAATTTAATATAAATTTCGATCTTTAATAACAACAGATCTTTATGTAAAAACCTAGCTGTTCATTTTAAGTCAGAGTGTATGTAAATTAGATACATAAATTGCATAATCATTTTTCGCTTCGTTTTTATCACTGTATGTTCGAGCATTACTCCATAATCGAGCAGGATTTGACTACTTTTTGTATCTTCATCGTCTTCTTTATTATTACTAGTACCATCAAAAAACTGAGAGATTTACGACATCGCGACAAACTTGCTTACACGAAGGCTTATCATTCAAGACATCGTTATTTAAACTATTTATATGTTGTAATTGACTATTCAACATATTTCTCCACAACTTATTTAGCTTTTTTTAAGTCATGCATCCACTTCATCCCTTTTTCTGTTGCATCAGGCCAGTTATTAGAAGTAGTTATCTCAACCGTGTCATCAGGATAAAGGTGTACTGCTAAATATTTCTTTCCCTTCAACTGCTCTTTAGTAATAATCACCTGATTTTTAGCAGTATGTTTCTTTTTACTATTAGACTCTCCCCATGTAATAACTTGCTCTCCTACTTTAATTGAGTTAGTAAGAGTTGCATTCCCAAACCCACCTCCAATTTCAGAACCATTCATCTCCACCATATAACTATTATATGAAGGGTCATAATCAAAGGATGTCGTACTCATATAATAAGTTGCATTTGGACCAAGGCTAGCGCAACCAGCTACACTCAACATTAGACTTACTGGTAAGAACAATATTTTCTTTAAACTCATTTAATTAGACCTTACTTTACAATTCAATTATAAAATTTATAAAAATTATATTACTAAAATCGTATTCGCATAATTAATAACTCTTTGATATATGAGTATTTATATTAACTTAAGGTGAAATATTTGACTAATGTCTATTTTTCTCACTTCTTATCATTTCTCATTTTTTCTTGCCATTTAAGACCTTTCTCTGTTGGATCAGGCCAATTATTAGATGTAATTATCTCAACTGTATCATCAGGATATAAGTGAGCTGCTAAATATTTTTTTCCCTTCAACTGCTCTTTCGTAATAATCACCTGATTTTTGGCAGCATGTTTTTCACCTGTATTTGCATCTTTCCATGTAATAACTTGCTCTCCTACTTTAATTGAACTAGTAAGGGTTGCATTCCCAAATCCCCCTCCAATTACAGAACCGTTCATCTTCACCATATAGCTATTATATGAAGGATCATAATTAAAAGATGTTGTTGCCATATCATAAGTCGCATTTGGGCCAATACCTGCACAGCCTGCCATACTCAACATTAGACTTATTGGTAATAACAATATTTTCTTTAAACTCATTTTCACTAAACCTCACTCTATAATCCAATTATTAAATTTATAAAAACTTATGTTTCTTATAAATTTAATAACTTATAATAATTACCTTAACTACATTACTAAAATCATATTCATATAATAGCTATCTCTTTAATGTATGAATATTTACATTCAGTTTAGGTAAATTATCCAAATAATATCTATTATTCCTCACTTTTTATTTTTTCTCTCCACTTCACTCCCTTTTCTGTTGGATCAGGCCAATTGTTAGAAGTAGTTATCTCAACTGTATCATCAGGATAAATATGTACTGCTAAATATTTCTTTCCTTTTAACTGCTCTTTTGTAATAATCACTTGATTCTTTGCAGTATGTTTCTTTTTACTATTAGACTCTCCCCATGTAATAACTTGCTCTCCTAATTTAATTGGATTAGTAGATATTGCTTTACCAAATCCCCCACCAATTTCAGAGCCATTTACTTCCATCATATAATCTGTATACCGAGGATCATATTTAAAAGATGTTGTCGCCATATAATAAATCGCATTTGGGCCAATATCTGCACAACCAGCTGCACTCAACATTAAACTAACTGGAAACAGTAATATTTTATTTAAACTCATTTCACTAAACCTCACTCTATAACTCAATTATCAAATTTATAAAAACTTATGATTTTTATAAATTTAAGAACTTACAATAAGTTTATTTACTCACTAATTAAAAAGTGAAATATATACCACCTTACGAAAATAAGATTTATGAATTTTCTCATTATTTAATATTTGCATCCTATTTTAATTTTATATTCATAGTATAAGCCTCTTAATTTCTATGAATCTTCTTCCAGATTTCAGTTCGCCAATCTAATCCCTTTTGAATAGGTTCAGGCCAATCATTTGAAGTTGATATTTCAACCGTATCATCAGGATAAATATGTACTGCTAAATATTTTTTCCCTTTTAATTGTTCTTTTGTAAGAAGAACTTGATTCTTCGCTACATGCTTTCTTTTACTATTTGTCTCACCCCATGTAACTATCTGTGGCCCTATCTTTACACTAGAGGTATTTGTTCCACCTCCAAATCCACCACCTATTTCAGAACCATTCAACTCCACCATGTAACTTGTATAACTTGGATCGTAACTAAAAGATGTAGCCGCCATATTATAAGTCGAATTTGGACCAATACCTGCGCAACCAGCTGCACTCAACATTAGACTTACTGGTAATAACAATATTTTCTTTAAACTCATTTCACAAAACCTCATTCTATAATCCAATTATTAAATTTATAAAAACTCATGATTTTTATAAATTTAAGAACTTATAATTTAATACTAAATATTTAATAAAAATTACCTACTTCAGCCTTAGCTGACATATCAGTTTATTAATAAGAAAAATAGTATTTATATAGTTAAACCACTATATTTTCCAAAAATTATTTAGCTTTTTTTTAATTCATGCATCCACTTCATCCCTTTTTCTGTTGCATCAGGCCAGTTATTTGAAGTCGTTATTTCTACAGTATTATCAGGATAAATATGAGCTGCTAAATACTTTTAACTGTTCTTTTGTGATAGTCACTTGATTTTATCAGTATGTTTTTCACCCGTATTTGCATTTTCCATATAACTATTTGTTATCCAATCTTTATTGAAGATGTATTTATTCCGCCTGTTCCAATTTCATTATCATTATTATTTAAAACCCAGCTCTGCATTTTAAGTCAGAGTGTATTTAAACCAGATACAATACAATTGGACTTTTTATTTTTAAAGCTAAGGTATTTTAAATGCATCACTAAGATGCATTTAAAAAGTTATCTGTCTGTTGGGCTTGTTCATAAGCATCAATAAACTGAGTTTGCGGTATCTCCTGTTTAGGAACACTACAAATTGCTTTGTTACATTAAGTAGGTTTAGCAATTCCTCTAGGAATCAAGAAATTAGGTGCTTTCATATCAGTAAGAATAGCTTGGTAGTCACTTGCTTGTTTAATAAAGCCACCGACCGAGTCACATACATAGTTTTCAAAATAGTAAATCACTTCTTTTGGTAAAGTACTTTTTCGATCAGTACCTTTGACAACATCATATGGTCTTGCACCTTCGGGTACATATACATTGAGGGCCTGCCGAATATTTTCAAACAAACCATCATTCAACTTCGTTATGGCAGTAATTTTTTCTTTTCGACCGATTCGCTCTCTCGTTTTACGATGAATAAAACGAGCATATCCCCCTTCACGTATCCATTGATGATATAACGCTATTTGGCCCTGCATTTGCTGTTCAAAAGAGGTTCCCCCTTTGACATGTGCCATAAAATTATTTAAATCTTGCTGCCATTTGGAATCAAAAGCATAAAACTTTGTAAATGTTGCTTTACGTTGTTTCAAAGAACTTAGTTCATTAAGAGTAAAAAACTTTAATCCATAAGCACAGGCACGGTTATACATAACATGTAAAGTAATACGACATAACCCTAAATTACGTGCCTGTTCCATAGGCATATAACCGCCCCCAACATTAGAGTGCACACCTGGGTAAACCTTTTGGTCATGGACAAGCCCTTTTACAGTAGTTGCCGTAGGTTTACCTGTGGGTGTTAAAGGAAAAGACTGTCGCATTTCAAGGGACGCGACCAAGTGCATACTATGCTCTATATAGTCTTCTATACGTGTTCTATATGATTGAGGATTTTTATTTTGCCCAGCATTACCAATTGACTCTACTGTATCAAAAATACCTAAAAACTTTATTTTTATAGGTTTGCCCCGATAAAACAATTTTTTACTACTTCCCGCGCCTTGAGTAGTCACATTTGGTGCGTACTCTAACCAGTTCATAAAAATACGTGCTTCAGCGGCCCCTCGTGAAAACCCAAAAGCAGAAAGATTAATTTCGGTAATTCCTTTTTGTGTATAAATTTGATCGAGGTAAGCAATTAACTCAAAAATAGCTTTTTGTAAGCGCTGTTGTATGCCGTATGCAAAACCTGCACGAAATATGTTGACTATACCTGTGCCAGTTTCGCTATAACCTTTTTTACGCCACTCAGGATCGGTAATATCAATTTTTTTTCCATTTAAGCCCCGTGCAGCAGCACTAATTTTTGATGTGTCAACTTCTGAGTATTTATCAAACTCAAACTGTGTACCTATACCTTCATAATAAAATTTTTGTATTCCTTTTTCTGGTTCTTGTTTGTGTGCTTCAAAAAGGGCGACTACATTGGTCTGGTTTAAAGTTGCTGCATCAGCAGCTTTATTATTTCCGGTACCATCAAAAAAGAAACTAACCCAAACTGGAACACGACATGTCTTACATGGGCTTTCTGTAGCCTTACCATCTTTTGCTAAAACTTTGGCTGCTATGAGCATATCTCTCACAGAACGGGTTTCATTTTGTATTGCTTGAGTCATAGTCGTTGTCTTGATATTTTAAAAATTCTAATCAGGAAATTGAATACGGGCTGCTTCATTTTCAGGAATCGTTCTCCACATTGTTGGAGAGCTTAGAGTAACTTTCTTAGCCTTTTCACCTAGTGCTTTATCGAATAAATCTTTTCTAAAACTTGGCCAACGCATTGAAACTTCTATTACCCCCGTATTATTTGGGAAATAATGTAAAACCGCAAAAGAGCGAGGTGTATCTTTGAGGTTTTCTACAGGTACCTTTATATGGTACTGCTTGTAGCCATCCCCACGATCTGTATAAAAGCTTACATCAGCAGTATCACTGTTTACCAATAAATGAGCACAACAAGCTGTTCCTGAGCCTCCTACACTGCCTAATCGCTCTGCTCCATCAGCAATCGTACTTCCTTTACCATTGACCTGAATTTCACCAAGCCCCTCCGTACTATAGTTATAAACCATAAATGTTAAATCGACCGTTTCGGCCTGACAGGCAACCATGAGCGGCAATATGGCTGCGCACAGCATTAATTTAAAAATAGTCTTCATTATTTCATTCCACTTTGTCATATTTAATCTGGATACTCTATTCGGGCTGCTTCATTTTCAGGAATCGTACTCCACATTGTTGGAGAGCTTAGAGTAATTTTCTTAGCCTTTTCGCCTAATGCTTTATCAAATAAATCTTTTCTAAAACTTGGCCAACGCATCGTTACCTCTATTACCCCTGTATTATTTGGGAAATAATGTAAAACTGCATATGAACGCGGAGTATCTTTGAGGTTTTCTACAGGCACCTTTATATGGTACTGCTTGTAGCCATCACCCATATCTGTATAAAAGCTTACATCGGCAGTATCACTGTTTGCCAATAAATGAGCACAACAAGCTGTTCCTGAACCTCCTACACTACCCAACCGCTCTGCTGCTCCAGAACTTGTATTTCCTTGACCATTTACAGAAATATCTGCCATGCCATAGGTACTATAGTTATAAACCATAAATGTTAAATCGACCGTTTCGGCTTGACAGGCAACCATGAGTGGGAGTATGGCTGCACACAGTATTACTTTAAAAATATTCTTCATTCTTTCATTCTAATTTCGTCGTATTTAATCTGGATACTCTATTCGGGCTGCTTCATTTTCAGGAATCGTTCTCCACATTTCTGGAGAATCTAATACAATCTTTTTAGCCTTTTCACCTAATGCTTTATCAAATAAATCTTTACGTGGATTCGGCCAACGCATTGAAACCTCAATTACCCCTGTATTATTTGGGAAATAATGTAAAACTGCATATGAACGCGGAGTATCTTTGAGGTTTTCTACAGGCACCTTTATATGGTACTGCTTGTAGCCATCCCCCCGATCGGTATAAAAGCTTACATCAGCAGTATCACTGTTTGCCAATAAATGAGCACAACAAGCTGTTCCTGAGCCCCCTACACTGCCTAATCGCTCTGCTCCATCAGCAATCGTACTTCCTTTACCATTGACCTGAATTTCACCAAGCCCCTCCGTACTATAGTTATAAACCATAAACGTTAAATCGACCGTTTCAGCCTGACAGGCAACCATGAGTGGGAGTATGACTGCACACAGTATTACTTTAAAAATATTCTTCATTATTTCATTCTAATTTCGTCATATTTAATCTGGATACTCTATTCGGGCTGCTTCATTTTCAGGAATCGTACTCCACATTGTTGGAGAATCTAATTGAATATTTTTTGCTTTATTTCCAAGTGCTTTATCAAATAAATCCTTACGGAAACTTGGTCTACGCATTGAAACTTCTATTACCCCTGTATTATTTGGGAAATAATGTAAAACTGCATATGAACGTGGAGTATCTTTGAGGTTTTCTACAGGCACCTTTATATGGTACTGCTTGTAGCCCTCGCCCCGATCGGTATAAAAGCTTACATCGGCAGTATCACTGTTTGCCAATAAATGAACACAGCAAGCTGTTCCAGCTTCTCCAATACTACCTAATCGTTCTGCCGCATCCGCAATCGTACTTCCTTTACCATTAACCTGAATTTCTCCAAGTTCTTCCGTACTATAGTTATAAACCATAAACGTTAAATCGACCGTTTCGGCCTGACAGGCAACCATGAGCGGGAGTATGGCTGCACAACATAATATTCTTAGAGGGTTTATCAATATATTATCTCTGTAATAAGTATATTTAGACTTGAACTTCTTGATATTTTTTATACCAATCATCCAGCTCGTCTAAATCAATTTCATCTGTCGTTTTTTGAAAACTCATTGCTGTCATTTGAGTTTTGTTTAAAGCTTTTTTAAAAGGCCCTTCGGCAAGAAGGAATGCTCCAAATTTGTGATATAAAGTACTAAACAAAATTTCATCTTCAAAACTAATCAACTGTTGTTTTTTAGCCTCTTGAAGCAAGTTTATTGCTATTTCATAGAGCTGATAGAAAGGTAACTCTTTTAAATTTTCATCATATTCTTTTAATAGAGGCATTAATCGCATTGGTTTAAGATTAATATTAATCTCTTTAAATTCATCTTCTGAAAAACTTAATGTCGTAAGAACGGAACGATTAGTTGGAATATTATCTAAACGATGAAAAGTATTATCAATATTTTGCCAAATCCAATAGTTAATTTTAAATGATAAAATTTTTCTCCATTTCAATTCATTCAATGCACTTACCGTTGCATGAAAAGCAAAGTTGTCTTGAAACCGAAATAAAGCACTTTTTCCATTAGGTTGCTTAATTTCCATGAGTTCATCAAGATGTTGTTTGATTTGTTCAATTTCAAAATAAGAATTGAAGAAATTCAGCCCACCTTGATCTCTAATGTTTTTAATTAACTCAATATTCTTAATGCATTCTTCATGAGTAAAAGAATAAAGTAGTGCTCCATTTTCTTGTAGATTTTCAGAAAAATCTGAGTAGAGGTTTATTTTCTGCCCACCATCAAATGGAAAATCCTTACAAAAGGTATCCACACCTAAAAAAGAACTACTATCAATTAAAAAATAATAAAAGCTTTCATCAACCTCTTCTGTAGGTACAAATATATTTTCCAAAAAATCTGGCGATTGAGTGCAAATTTCCATGATTATCCCTCAAAACCAACGAAGGCTTCATGTGATTCACTCGCATTCTTCATACAACTCGCCGTTTTTTCTTTAAATGACCACGTTAGTTTTGGTAAGTCAGCCTTTGCACCACTCAAAAAGACATGCTGACCTGCTTTAACTTCAAATTTTCCAGAGGTGGTAATAAATACACCACTTCCATTAATTTTGATTTGGGATTCTTTAGCAGTTAAAGTAATTTCTTCTGGCGAAGTAAGTTCAATATTGGATTTAACAGACAAAATTTTAACAACCTCATTCGCAATCATTTCAATTGATTTTTCATGAGTTTGTATTTCTAACTTTCCTTTGGCACTAATAATTTGCATAAGGTCTTCATAAGAAAAAAGACTTAATTTCTTTTGACTTGCTAAAACCGTATTTTGATCACTCATCAAATTAATATTTTCTTTAGCTGAAATATGGGTATTTGACTGACTTTGAATAAGAATATTCTTAGATGAGTTTAAAGTAATATCTGCTGGACTCGTTAGAATAATAATCGCTTCTTTTAACGTTTGAACTTCAGCCTCTTTACCTGCTGCCTCTAAAGCCTCAATACTTTTTGTCAATGTCGCTAAAGCATCTAGTGCCATGACTTTATGTTCTTTTACATTATCTTCTAGAACTGTATTCCATTCTTTATGTGTTTTTAAATCAGCAATCGTCTGCTCTAGATTAAGCGCATCGTGAGCTGCATTTTTTTGTTTATATGTTGAAATCAGTAAACCGTCACCTGCGCGTACAGCTCCCCATTGATCAGTTCTGAGTTCAAAGCCTTCTCCCCGACCTTCACTTGTCGCGCTGTCTTTAGGATGACTTAAGTTACCTAAATTTAACTGACTTGCCCCATGACTACTGTGGAGTTGGGTACTAATTTGCCCAGTCGTATCATCAAAACGAAGTTGGTTAAATCCAGACCCGCCGACCTCTTTAGAGCGAATACCACTTAACTTTTTGGTATCGGGTAGCTGACCTTTAATATCAAATTTGGTGGGTGACCGTTGCCCTTCATGAATGCGTCCTGTAACAAATGGACGGTCAATATTTCCATCAAAAAAGTCTATTACAACGACCTCACCCACCCTTGGCAAAAAGCGGGCACCGTATCCTTCCCCTGCCCATGGCGTTAATACATCTACCCAAGCAGAATCTGTATCATTGTCATTACTTCCTGCACCTCCATCATGTTGATGATCATCGGTACGGGTGAATAAAAAACGAACTTTGATACGTCCCCATTCATCTACATGAATTTCTTCTCCATCTAAACCCACTACTTTGGCTCGTTGCACATGGGCCGAGGGACGATGTATTAATGGCTCAAACTCTGGAACAATATCGATATAACGACGAACAACTACTAACTCATTGGCTTGTCGTTCTTGCGCTCGATCATGACTGACTTGCCAATGGCTCAAACTTAATAGTTGCTCAACTTGATCACGTATATCTTTAGGCAGATTATTCTGGTTATAAAACCGCTTACTTAAAATCAAAAACTCTTTATCGGAAATTTCATGATTTCTTTCAAGTTCAGGATGTTCATTTAACTGAAACCAATAGCCAACTTGAGCATCCCGTACACTACTTTGAGCAATAAAATATTTTGCCTGTAAAGTTTGATATTGACTTAATTGTTTATTTAATTTTTCAATCTGACTGTTACTTGAAGTAGTTGCCTGATCTTCTCCATTTAAGTCCGTAATCCAAGCAGGTGTAATGGTCCATGCCTGTTCAAGACTTAAACTTTCATTATCACGTTGTGAACTATGCTGATGTGCACTTAAAACACTGCCACTTGCATCTTCTTGACTTAAATTATCCGCTTGCCAACGTTGAAGATGGATTGCCGTGGATTGTAACTGTCTTTTTGCAATAAAACTGGTAATACTGTCATTTTGTTCAGTTGCATGACTTCTATGATAACGAATAGCCCGACGCTCTAAGACTTTATACTCATGATTATGATCAATAAGACGTAACTTCTGAGGCTCAATAGTCTGGCTATTGCTTAAGACCATAGCCTCTGATTCATCAATTAACCAGTTGATGCCCTCTTCTCGCATAAGACGGGTTAAATATGCATAATCACTTTCATTTGACTGCATAGAAAAAGGGCGAACATCATAATTCTTCGTTAAGCCACTGCTATCTATTTGTAAACTAGCGGCAAATAAGGGGCTTTTGTTTTGCCATTCTTTAAAAATAATCTCAATTATTTCTACCGCACTTTTGTTCATAAACACTCGACTATTACGTCGTTTGTGCCATAAACTGGTCGCATCTTGCATAGTCAATTTATATAAGCAAAGAGCGCCATCGCTTTGTCCTTGACTCGCCCCTGTAATAATTCCTGTCGTTCTAAATAATTTACCCGAATCTGTTACTTGTTCTACTGCAACCTGACAACCAATAAATTGTTTTAAAGAAATATAAGGATTTGTTGATAAGCAAATAAGCTCCGCAGATAGACCTTCATTAATTGCATGAAAACCATCAATACGTTGTAAAAAAACCTGACTATTTATTTCGGGATTAGCAAAATAAATATGTAGTGCCCGTTTTTGTGAGGCAAAACCAATTTTATCTAAGAAATCAAATATATTATTTAACATTGTTATTTTAACCACGACTTAACTTTTCTATTTTAACAAACAGATACAAAACCATCAAACAAAAAAACATGCATGTTTTTAATAAATTTAAATAAAATCAATTAAATAAATATAATAATATTTTTGTATTAAAAAGTTATCTTAAATGAATTGTTTCACTTAATTGAATAATTATTCCGCAATATTTTTATTATTAATTAAAAATAAAATATTATTAAACTTTTACTTAATAACATTCATGCATTTCTAAAACATAAATGATTCTATCGTCAAATCAATTCAGTCTATAAAACCGCTCCGACCATGATGAAGCCGTGACTTTTACTCAAAATGCGTAGCCGCTGGTCATAGTCGCGCAACCCACCTGTGTATTTATCACCGTTTAGAACGCCAATATTCCCCAAAACTCATACATAAGTTTAAAAAGTTAACTCTGCAAAGCTCAGAAGTACCCCGTGATTTGGTAAAAATCATGCTACATACCGTGCAATGGTGTCCGTCATAAAGTTACGGGTTGATTAATGCAAATCGACAATTTTTTAATTTCTTCTCTAATAAGTTAAAAACAAATGGTATGTCTCGGAAAGATTGGGACCAGCACCGTGTATTTATTAATTACCGCTATACATTTTAAGAGGAAGCTAAACTTTTAGTTTAACTTTATTATATTTATTAATTCACTGATTTAAATCGATAAAATTTTGAGTTTAATTAAAATATAAATTTATATTTTAATTTTTTATAATATTTTATTTAAATTGAATTGACCTGATAGAAACTTATGATTATTATGGTCTCGCTGGCCTACATTGCCAGTCGGTTTTGACAGACCGAGTATACAGCGTATCAGGTTCATACTTCCTGAGTATGATACTTGTGCGCAACCTGCACCTCCCCCTTACCGTTGCGGTAGGACGGGAGGGGGACGCGTTCGCGCGTGCTGGTCTGTATACCCAGTCTGTCAACCCCTTCTCGTTCTACCACCCAAATCAATTGACGGTGATTTTTGGTGGTAGGACTCCATAAATTTTAAGGAGTTGACCATGCCACTATATAAACTTATCCCCTTATCCTCCATCAAATTTTATTTATTTAAAATTTAGGCTTTCTCTCACCTAAAACATTTTAAATTTATAAATAATTTTATTTTAAAATTTTAATCATTTTATTTTCCTGTATTACACAGGCGGATTAACTATTCTATTTAAAAATGATTTTAATATTTTAAATATAAGCGGCTTATTTTTTATTAATAACTTATTGAAAATTATCACGAGAATAATATGAAACTTTATAAACCTATTTTGGTTTTAGGCCTTTTTATAGGCGATTATAGTGTTTCTGGTTGTGACATACACACTCAACAGGATTTTGAAAAAATTTGCCTGTCGGGTGGGCATACCCAAGCCAGTTGCGAGTGTATATATCAACGGCTGGAACAAGTATATTCGTCTAAGCTGATGCAACGGTTAGAACATGTCAGTTTGCAAAGTCCTGCTCTCCCACAGGACTTTGCCCCTACTTTTTTTAGTGTGGTGCGGCGGTGCGATAAAACAACATGAGCTAAGCTTTTGGCTTAGCTCCCTTATCTCTGTGTCGCAATGGTGGATGACTTTAAATCAGCGCAAAAAATTAAAGTTCTGTTGTGGCACGGGGGCCTTGGGGGGAAGCTAACTGATTAATAATGACTGAGATATAGTTTTACTTATCGGCCTTATAAGTACGCTCTACAGTAATATAGTCATTGGGAATAACTAACTGCCTTTCAATCTCTTTGACCCTGTAAGAAACTAAAGTGTTTTTACCAATTCCTTGAAAAGGAACTTCCATACCCCTAAAAATAAAAATTTGGTCTTGGCTTAGTTTTTTAGTGGTCAATTTTGGTAATTCAATTAGATTGGCATAAGGTTCTTTGATGTATAAATTCGCTTTTTCTATTCTTACACCAGTTTTTTGCATTGTGTAATGTAAAAAAATTTTGCCAACATCTCCAATCAAGAACATGAAGATTAGTGGAGTAAGAATAAGAAATAGAGCTGATTGTATAGAGTTTTTAATCCATATTTCTAATTGCTTTAACTTTGTTTCTGCAAAAGTTTTTAGATTTTCACTTGCTTTAGGATCATCAATAATATCTCTTAAATTTTCAAACTTTAAACGATATTTTTTGACTCTCTTCTGATTAACGTAAAAAGCATAATAAAATAAAGAAATTAGACTTATTGTAATACCCATATAGGCATTAATTTTCCAATCTAATAAAAATAAAACACGAATAATATATAGAAGATAAATAGATACTCCCAATGTGATAATACTAATCTTTGGAAAAGGAAGTTTTTGCCCAATTCTTACATGAGATGGCAAATATTTATCAACTACACTTAAGATGAACCAAGTTACTGGCATTAAAGAGATACCAAAGAAAAATAGCATCATGCAGAACGCAGTATAGACAATAGAAAATGCTGCAAAAATCAGTAAAAAAATGAGCGTATCACCAAAGCTAATTTCCGAAGGGATGTAGCTAATTGTTAAAAGATAAGCAACTAAGCACAACACCCCTATTGCAACTATCGCTTTAGTCATTGTCAGCGCAACTTCATGCCACTGCCCCAGATTACTTAAAAATCTTGTTATTAAGTCATTCATTTGTCTAACCAAATCTTATGAATTATTTAAGAATCGATGATTACCTTGTTCATAAACCGCTCCCCAGCGGAGTAATCATCGTTTGAAATTTCCCCAAATTTCAGAATTTGTCCCAACATACTGTTCAGTAATGTCAAAAAATTTAGATATAAAATACCAAGATTACTTGCCACAATATTCTCTAGATATAGAAACCCGCATATGCGGGCTCTTAAATTTAAATACTTTAATAATTTTCAGAACTGCCAGTATCTGACGTTGTATCTTCAGTAGCTAATTCCTCAACAGCTACCTCCTCTTTTTGATGTTTACTAGCTGATCTTGTTTCATTTTCTAAGGTTTCTCCCGCTGCCGCATCAGCAGCCGCTGCCGCTGTTATTTGTTCAGTTGTATTCGCATCAATTGCTATATCTTCACTTGTTTGCACTGGGAACTTAGCTAAATAGTCTTTATGGCAATATAACTTAACCAAACTATCAAAATAGTAATTATCAGGCCCATCAAAGATAACTTGTTTTTCTGATTTAACTATAAATCTGGAGAAACCCGAATAAGCCCCCCATGAGTTTTTGGCATTTACCTCACCACAATTTTTAATAACATTTCTAAATTTCGCAGAATCACCATCTTTAAGATAATAGCGAACAGCATCCTCAAATTTTTTAAGTTCAGCTTGTTCTTTTAATTTTCTCTCTTGTTCTTGTTTGATCTTAAGTGCCTGTTCTTGAGCTTGCTTTTCTTTAGCAATATCTTCTGCCGACTTACCACAACCAACTAATATCAAGGAAAATAAAAATATTCCTATTATTTTTTTCACAATTTAACTCCTCTTTATTAGAAGCTAGACTATAACGAGATTACAAAACTTTACGCAAGTAAGACTTTATAAAAAATAGATAAAATTCTAATTCTGCTATCTTTATTATCGATTAATTACTTCTCTTTCTGAATTATTCAAACTTAATAAAGTGAAAACTTACATTCGTCCTTACACATCAGATTCAAGTTAGTTACATAGCTGAAATGACATTTAATTTCAGTCATATTAGAACTAAGTTTTTGAAAATATTATTTTTATATTTAATAAAATTTAAGGTCAATTGATTAACCTTATTGTATTGAAATTTCAGTATTATTGTCTCCTTAGTCGCTTCTTTTAAAACTAACTGATTATTGGTGATACTTATAATTCTTAAGGATTGCTCTACCTACTTCTGTTCATTACATAACTCAATTTGATTTTGCTTATTAATTTTAAATTTCGATTTTTCAATACTATCTATAAAACCCATTTCAAAAGCACATTGCACAGGATATAAAATGGCTGTATTTCCTGAAAAATCAATTAAGTTGGTAATTCCATTATTAAGCGGATGCATTACCCATATACCTTGTAAACCTTTGAGAGTGTAGCCAAAGCTATTAGCACTAAACATTGACATACTAACTAAAAGAAATGAAGTAAGTTTTTTTTAATAAAGTTAATTTAATATTGATATGACCTGATTTAATCATTTTTTCCTAGGGATTTGAAATATTACAAGATGTTTATATGATCTTTATTTCATTAGTTTTTTAAAGTGCTGCCCTATTCTAACTTCGATAGATCTGTTTTTAAAAATAATAGTTTTTGATTTAGCTCTATTTTTTATACGTCGAAAATCACTTAGCCTACTATGAAGCATTAAATCAATGGATGGCTTATGACAAAACTGATACCTTTATTCAGCTAGTTTCTGAAGCTGTATTAGGAATTTAATAAGTATGAGCGGTGTTTTGATCTCTACAATAGCATTTGGAATCAGTTGCAAAATAAATTTAATAAATACATCTGAACAATTTGTACTTGACTGAAATACATCATAGTAATTTTTTGATCTTGGTGGATTAGCCTTCAACAGGAATATCCGGAGAAGTTGGTTTTTCTGTGCTTTCTTAAAATACTAATCTTCTAAGGTTTACTATCTACTAACAAATAATAAAACGACACCAATTAAAATCCTTATAAAAAGTATAAAACAAATCTATAAAACAATAATTAAAATAACTTACCCCTCCTCATGAACATTTTCCACTTAAATGCTTTAAAATCCTAATTAATAATTATAGACTTAGATTTAACAGATGTTAAATACACCCAAAGAAATTAGCATAGATCAAGCATCTGAATTGTTTTATCAGCAAATGGTATGGTTTGATCTTGAAATTGATCCAGTAAGTAACCAATTTCAGATAGGAGGCTTACTGGGGATAATTGAGGATGAGTATTATACGGTCAAATTCAACGAACCTGCTTTAAAAAGCATTGTTAATATTCTGCATAATGCGAAATATGTTGGTGGGCATAACATTTTACAATTTGATTTACCTTGGCTAGCTGTTTTCACAGGTGCGCATGCAATTCTAGATTCTATTAAGTCAAACAAAACTATTGATACGCTTATTTTGTCTAGCTTGATACTCCCTCATCGCCCTTCACATGCTCTTCTTAAAATTTACAAGACAAAAAATATTACTACAAATGATCCTTGTTATGATGCATTAGAAAGCTACCAAATTTATTTAGATCTTTGTAAATACTGGGGAAAGTTCACTCATCCACAAATAGTAAAGTGGATTCAGCAGAAAAATCCTCAATGGGGTTTTTTACCAAATCCAACAGCAACTAAATCATACTCACCATATCTAACATTAATAAAAAATGGAGATGTCACTAAACTATTTGAATATATAGACAGAATTTTAGATGATAAAGAAAAAGAATGGGTAGGTGCAATCGCATTTGCACATTGGCTTTTACATCTAGATGAACCTAGCTGTCGTCGTCCCGCATGGCTCCTAGACATTTCTGAATATGGCGCGGGTTTTATTAAAGCCGAGAAAATCTTTTGGGGAAACCAACAATTCCAAGCCATTGATTTTAATTTAGAAAGCCAAGATATCTTTGGCTACTCACTACGTGAGGGCCAAGAAAAAATTATTCAAACACTGGCCCAAGGTAAAAGTGTACCTGTAGGCTTACTCCCAACAGGCGGTGGCAAAAGTTTAACTTTTCAACTACCTGCATTTGTGTTAAGTCGATATCGTCGTGAATTAACGGTGGTGATCTCACCACTGAAAGCCTTAATGGAAGACCAAGTCCTTGGCTTACAACAGCTTCAGCCATGGGGTTCACGAGCAGCATGCTTAATTTCAGGCCAAAATACTGGAGAACAACGGCGTATTTTAGAAGAGATTTGGCAAGGCAATATTGATTTACTTTATGTCAGTCCAGAACGTCTACGAACCCATAGTATTCAAGCCTTATTACAACGTCGCCGCCCTGCACTTTGGGTAGTCGATGAAGCGCATACCTTTAGCCAATGGGGTACGGATTTTCGTCCTGATTTTATGCGTATTGGACAATCTATTGCCAAATGTTACGCATATGCTGAAGAAGGGACACGTCCTCAATTAATGTTAGTTACCGCTACAGCTTCTCAACGGGTCTTACAAGAAATCGAAAAAGAGGTGATAAAACCCTTGCAAACGCTATTACAGGTTCCAATGCAAACCGTCATGATGGAACCAACCCAAAATGTATGGCGTGACGAAATTGAAATTGATATCCGTGAAGTACCACGAGATGACCGTCTAGTTGAAATTGTTAAAATCTTAAAGCAAGTCTTTCCACAACGTACTGCAGGAGAAAGCGTCAGTGTTGAAGACTTAGACCTATCGCATCCTGTGGTGCTGATTTATGTTAGAAATCGGGATAAAACTGAAGAGTTTGCCGAAGACCTCGCCCATCAAGGTTTTCTCACAGCAGCCTATCACTCACGCTTAACAGGCACACAAAAAAAAGAGGTCTTAGAGCGATTTAAACAGCACCAACTTGATGTCGTCATTTGCACCAATGCCTTTGGTATGGGCATTGACCGTGCTATGATCCATACCGTGATTCACTATAGTCCACCCAATAATTTAGAATCGTATTTACAAGAAATTGGCCGTGCTGCACGTAAAAAAGGCGAACAAGGTCAGGCGATTTTATTTTGGAGTAAACAAGATTTAGAAAGCTTAGTTCGTAAAAATATTGCCAGTGAATTAGGGGGACACAAAGTCTTGGCCGATTGTTGGCAACATGTCATTTTACCAACCTTAAAGCGTCCGCCTGAAGAACGTTGGTTCACCTCACAAGAACTACAGCCTTACTTATCCTTTGAAGATGATGCGTTATTAACCCAAATTCGGGTTTTATTATTAGCGCTCGAACGCTATGGGGTATTGGTTGAAAAAGATCAACTGCCCGCCTTATTAAGCCTACAACTGTTAGATCCCCCTCAAGTACATAGCACACGTGCAGCTGATCTTTACCGACGCCTTGCCCCCTTGTTAGTCAATCAAACTCAACAAGTGCAATTGTATTTGCCAGAAATTTCTGTCGCTTTGGGGATGAATGTACGTCAATTGCTCAATGGCGTCCGTCATTTGGTTAAACTCGGCTGTGCCCACTGGAGTTGTGAAGTACGCATTCGCTTTACTCACCGTTATACCTATACCCAACGTAAAATACGCGAAAAGTATCAAGCACTCGAGGCAATTTCAGAATGTTGGGATAATTATCCACCCGAGGATGTCACTCGTATTGATTTACGACAACTCGACACATGGTTTAGTCAGCGTAGCTATCGTGTCAAAGCCCGTGAAATCTTTTATATCTTTAAAGTCTTTAAGTTAGTTAATCTCAAAGAAAATAAATACAGCTTAAGAGTGGAATCACGCGACAATACACATTCTTGGCAAGATTGGTTAAAACATGCTCGTCAGCTGCTCGATCAGTTGCAACAGAGTTTTGATCTATTACAACAGCGCCTGCCTGACGATGTGAGCACCAGTCACCAACTGAATGTAGATGAATTTCTTGAACAGTATGATATAGAGGTTGAAACATTTTTAGAGCATCTAGAGATGATGCAACGTTTTGCTTGGCTGAACGTGAGCCGCTTGGATGATGAAACCCAAAAAATCTTCTTTATTGATTTGGCCGAAGGTCAAAAACATGCAGGACGTCTACACTCCAATGTTGCCTACCGTTATTTAGAACAACACTATCAAGATCGCAATCGCCGCTTACACCTCATGAATGCATGGTTACAACAACTGCCAGCTCAACGTAAAGCAATGTTAAATGATTACTTTAATCTAGAAATTCAAGAGGTCTGCCAACGTTATTTAGAGGATCCCGATCAGGCAAAACAAGCCCATTTGGTCAATTATGAAGTACTCATTTTTCCAGATTATTTAAATGACATACAACGCAAAATTATCGCCGATGATGAACGACGTGCCATGCTCGTCCTGGCTGGCCCTGGATCGGGCAAAACCACTATCATTGTACATCGTGTGGCCAATTTGGTCATGCTACGCAATATTGATCCTGAGAAAATCTTAGTTTTAGCTTATAACCGTCAAGCAGTGTTTGAAATTCGTCAGCGTTTGACCAATTTAATTGGCTTAGATTATGCCTTTCGTATTCATATTTTCACCTTTCATGGTTTAGCACGACATTTAACTAATATTCATGAAAATCAAGCACCCGCACATAAAGATCTCGACTATAAATATCAATGGCTCTTAGAACAGGCTGTTGCCGATCTTAAAGATACTCCACAATATTTCCAATATATTTTGGTCGATGAATTTCAAGATATTGACGATGTACAATACCAATTAATTTCTCATTTAGCGGGGATGCAGCGTGCTGAAGATGATGAAGATGAAATTAGCCAACGAGGCTTTTTAGTAGCTGTTGGTGATGATGACCAAAACCTTTACGGTTTTAGAGGAGCCAATATTAAACATATCCAAAACTTCAAGAATGATTACGAGATCTCCGAAGAAGATGTCTTTTATCTGCTAAACAATTATCGTAGCCCCAAAGATATCATTTCTTTGGCCAATCAATATATTCAACACAGTTTACCTCAAACCCAGCGTCTAAAAAGTCCCGAACACTCCATTCGTGCCAACAATCCATCGATTGGCAATATCCGCTTTGGATACTATCAACAACAGCATGGTTTAGATTCGATTCAATGGCTGGTCAAGGATCTTAAACTTCGTTTTACAGAACAACAGAAAAATGCCTCTCCAGGCCAAACAGCATGTTGGTCAAATTTTGCGATTTTAGCCCGTCAATGGAGTGAGCTCTTAGTCGTACAACATGCCTTGACTGAAGCGGGCATTCTTTTTCAATTGTTAAACAAAAATGATAGCTTAGATTTAGCAGAAAGCTTTTTCGCTAAACATTTATTTGCTGCACTTGAAGCACGTCCTGCTTTGGAAATTATTGAGGGTAATGCTGTTGCCTATGTAGACCAATGGTTAAAAGAGCAAGAATGGAATAGGCAAGATCTAAGCTGTCATATACTCAAACAACGTGTTGCAGGTTATCAGAATTTAAGCTGTCAACAAATGCTCGATTTACTCCGTGTGGCAACTGAACAAAATCGAACTGATCGGGTGATTTTAAGCACTTATCATTCCGCCAAGGGCTGTGAATATGAACATGTGTATATCTACGACCAATGGCGAAGCCAAGGTCAAGATGATCCTGAAAGTCAAATTCGTGCAATGTATGTTGCTCTAACCCGTCCTAAACAAAGCTTAACCCTGATCCAGCCGGTTGATCATCGTTGGAAACACCAATATGATATCCATATACGCTCTCATCTCGATCAGATGGACATAGCACCGCTACAATTTAAAGCTGCACCAGTCATTCAAGAAATTAGTTATTTTGAACAATTTGGTTTAGCCGATATGTATCTTTCCTATCCTGCAATTGTTCAAGATAAAGGGCGAAAACATATTCTTGATATTGCGCAAGATCAGCACTTCTCTTTACCTAATCAAGTCAGTTTACGTATTAAACTGAAATATGATCAAACATTTGAACGCCTTGAGTTAGTCACACAAAATGGTGTAATTGGTGCTTTTTCCAATAGTACATCAGAACGTCTTTATCGTATGAAAGAACAAGTGAGTGAAGTGACCTGCGTAGGCATGCAGATTATTAATTATTACCAAGCAGATAAAAAGTTCTATAAAAATGCGAATTATCACGGTAAAGAAGAAAGTCACTATGTATTCATTCCAATGTTGAAAATTCGGCGTATGCTTTAACTACACATAATCTATTCAACATGAGGATGACTAAAATGGTCATCCTCAAATCAGACATTTAGTTGAGAATACATTGCTAGATTAAAATATTTCATAAAATTGCTACTCGTTACGACAAGCTAAAGCCGAGCTACGAAAATCCAGTTACTTTAGCCTGTATCTTTAGTTGGTTACCCTTATGAAATGTCAACAGCCCCTAATATATAAAGTTTGATTTTTCACTCTTTTTTAAGATTGATAATTATTTTTAAAGCAAGTAATAATGCAATGGCGCCTAACAAATTTAAAAACTAACACATTATTTTTATTGTAAAAATACAATTTCATGGGATACAAAATAGGATACTGATTAATAATTGTTACCCTATCTATGTCTTACTTACATTGAATCGACAATACAAACTTCCAGCTATTTTTTCCACTAAAAACTCTTTCTTCGAATTCATTCCAATATACGTTTTTGCTCAGACTCATTTATTGAATAATATTCTTCAATTTATTTCAAAGTAAAATGATACTTATCATCAAGGGTATACTGCTTTAGCACATCCAACCACTCCATCTTTAACAATCATCTCCTTAGACTCCTTGAAATGGAACAAATCCGATCAATTGATGTGTAAAGGATATAAAACAAAAAAGCTCTTCACTTAAAGGAATGAAGAGCTTCATATATTTACAATATAGAACTGAAAAGTATATTAAGAGGAGTGATCTTTGATCTCTATGGACGTTTTAGAAATACTAAAACTGACACTTTTCAAAAAGATAAAAGAATATTTAGTTAAGTAAAAAATTTCTTTATAAATTGTGGCATTTATTTGTAAAGCCCTGATCATCCTTTTGATCCTCTTGAAGGTAGACAGTTTTATCTTTAATACAAAATCCAAAGGTTTGTAAGACTGTTCCTTCTTTTGTCACTATTAAATAATAGGCATGATTATCTAAAATATTTTTCTTTTTATAATCCTCAATTAAGATTTTTTTAAAACCTTCATAATTTTGATATTTAAGAATATTTTTATAAGTTAAACCATCTTTCTCAAATTCTTCCAAACTGTTAATTTGGTAAGCTAACATAACTACTTCTTTATCTTTAAAATTAAATAGTAGATTTCTTGATTCAATTAATCCTGTTAATTGAGGCTTATTTTTAAAAATAGCGCAACCAGAACTGAGTGAAATTAATACAGACAGAGTAATTAACTTAATACAATTTTTAAAATTAATATTTTTCAACAT
>NZ_JBIUCS010000110.1:0-305 GCF_044538485.1 Acinetobacter sp. ABJ_C5_2
CTGACCAATACTAATTGCTCGTGAGGCTTGACTATACAACACCCAAGCAGTTGTATATAAAGCATCAATCGATTCATAAATCTACAAATAAACTTGATTTAGTTATTCCACTAGATAAAATGAACAAGTCAGATTCAATCAGCCCAATCTGTAAAGATTTGGAAAACGCTTCGGCAACCAATAAGACCAAAGCAAGTATCCATAAACAGTTGTGCTGGCGACCATAGCAAGAGTGAACCACCTGATCCCTTCCCGAACTCAGAAGTGAAACCTCTTAGCGCTGATGGTAGTGTGGGGTTACCCAT
>NZ_JBIUCS010000111.1:0-279 GCF_044538485.1 Acinetobacter sp. ABJ_C5_2
CACTGACAGGTTATGCAGGTGATGACCTGTTAGATGGTGGAGAAGGTAAGAACATCTTAAACGGTGGTGATGGCAATGACACGTTGATTACAGGTTCAGGCAATGATGTACTGAATGGTGATAACGGCAATGACACATTGAATGGCGGTGCTGGCAATGACACGTTGAATGGCGGTGCTGGTCAGGATACCTTGATTGGTGGCAGTGGTAACGATGTCATGACAGGTGGTGATTATGAGAAAGATATTTATATCTTCCAGTCAGGTCATGGGCAGGACA
>NZ_JBIUCS010000112.1:0-266 GCF_044538485.1 Acinetobacter sp. ABJ_C5_2
CATTACTCACCCGTCCGCCGCTAGGTCCAGTAGCAAGCTACCTTTCCCCGCTCGACTTGCATGTGTTAAGCCTGCCGCCAGCGTTCAATCTGAGCCATGATCAAACTCTTCAGTTAAAATCATTTTGCACCTTATTTAAAGACAAGGTACCAATTCTGGCTCATCAATTACTGACTTAAATTTCGCTCAAATAAACTTCGAGTAATTTAAACCAATCAATCAATGAAAATTATTTCGATTAATCAATCAGTAAAAATCCACACAAG
>NZ_JBIUCS010000113.1:0-260 GCF_044538485.1 Acinetobacter sp. ABJ_C5_2
AGAGTGGACGAACCTCTGGTGTACCGGTTGTGACGCCAGTCGCATCGCCGGGTAGCTATGTTCGGAAGGGATAACCGCTGAAAGCATCTAAGCGGGAAGCCTACCTCAAGATAAGATTTCCCTAGGAATTTATTCCTCTAAAGAGCCGTTCGAGACTAGGACGTTGATAGGTTGGATGTGGAAGCATAGTGATATGTGAAGCTGACCAATACTAATTGCTCGTGAGGCTTGACTATACAACACCCAAGCAGTTGTATATA
>NZ_JBIUCS010000114.1:0-260 GCF_044538485.1 Acinetobacter sp. ABJ_C5_2
ATCAGGGAAGCTCACAGTCACGGTTGATCCCGCTTCTGCTGTACCTGTCACTGGATCAGTGGCATTGATTGGATCAAGAACCGGTGCATTTGGTGCTGTGGTATCGATAGTCACCACTGCACCTGTTATCCCCACATTACCTGCAGGGTCGGTCGCTGTCACAGTTACCGTATGTGGTCCATCGGTCAACACTGGAAGCGTATTGTCTGCAAGGGTCCAGGTACCGTTGCCGTTATTGACTGCTGGATAGTCTGTGCCAT
>NZ_JBIUCS010000115.1:0-257 GCF_044538485.1 Acinetobacter sp. ABJ_C5_2
AAGCTGGGGACTTAGCTTAGTTGGTAGAGCGCCTGCTTTGCACGCAGGAGGTCAGGAGTTCGACTCTCCTAGTCTCCACCAGAACTTAAGATAAGTTCGGATTACAGAAATTAGTAAATAGAGATTTCGGTCTTGGTTTATTAACTTCTGTGATTTAAGTATCACGGTATTAAGCATGACCTGACGAAGGCGTGTTTATTCATTAACAGATTGGCAAAATTGAGTCTGAAATAAATTGTTCACTCAAGAGTTTAGAT
>NZ_JBIUCS010000116.1:0-255 GCF_044538485.1 Acinetobacter sp. ABJ_C5_2
TCAAGCAAGTTACCTGGGTTTGGCGCTGTCCATTGACCATCTGGGCCTGCAACCACAGTTGCTGTTGTGCCATCAGGGAAGCTTACAGTCACGGTTGATCCTGCTTCTGCTGTTCCTGTCACTGGATCAGTCGCATTGATCGGATCAATTACTGGTGCACTTGGCGCTGCCGTATCGACAGTCACGATGACATCTGTTGGGCTGCTGATATGACCTTGTGAATCCACTGCTTGGGCATGGATGGTGATTGGGCCA
>NZ_JBIUCS010000117.1:0-255 GCF_044538485.1 Acinetobacter sp. ABJ_C5_2
TACTAATTTCTGTAATCCGAACTTATCTTAAGTTCTGGTGGAGACTAGGAGAGTCGAACTCCTGACCTCCTGCGTGCAAAGCAGGCGCTCTACCAACTAAGCTAAGTCCCCAGCTTACATCATCAGTTATGTATCTTTTATCTATAACTTCAACCAGTCAAAGTCATGGTGGGTCTGACAAGACTTGAACTTGTGACCCCACGCTTATCAAGCGTGTGCTCTAACCAACTGAGCTACAGACCCTCAGATACATCT
>NZ_JBIUCS010000118.1:0-255 GCF_044538485.1 Acinetobacter sp. ABJ_C5_2
GGGGGGGGGGGGGGGGGGGGGGGGGGGGGGGGGGGGGGGGGGGGGGGGGGGGGGGGGGGGGGGGGGGGGGGGGGGGGGGGGGGGGGGGGGGGGGGGGGGGGGGGGGGGGGGGGGGGGGGGGGGGGGGCGGGGGGGGGGGGGGGGGGGGGGGGGGGGGGGGGGGGGGGGGGGGGGGGGGGGGGGGGGGGGGGGGGGGGGGGGGGGGGGGGGGGGGGGGGGGGGGGGGGGGGGGGGGGGGGGGGGGGGGGGGGGGGG
>NZ_JBIUCS010000119.1:0-255 GCF_044538485.1 Acinetobacter sp. ABJ_C5_2
ATGGCACAGACTATCCAGCAGTCAATAACGGCAACGGTACCTGGACCCTTGCAGACAATACGCTTCCAGTGTTGACCGATGGACCACATACGGTAACTGTGACAGCGACCGACCCTGCAGGTAATGTAGGTACAACAGGTGCAGTGGTGACTATCGATACCACAGCACCAAATGCACCGGTTCTTGATCCAATCAATGCCACTGATCCAGTGACAGGTACAGCAGAAGCGGGATCAACCGTGACTGTGAGCTTCC
>NZ_JBIUCS010000012.1:0-74164 GCF_044538485.1 Acinetobacter sp. ABJ_C5_2
GAATATGGATTGTAAATTTTCTTGTATGTGTCGGTGCTTTTAGTACAAGTATTTTATTAGCCTCTGGTTTTTTTACTATTGTTTTATAGTGGGGATAGTTGTGATTTATAAACTTAAAATGTGGATCTTTAGAGAAGTAGTTGATCCATTTTTTTCATTATATTCGTATATTTATAAAAATTTTGTTCTTGTCCTTTCCTTAAGTTTCTGTGTGATTGTACTGCTTTGTGCTCTTAACCCCAGTATAGTTTTTACTCCTAGAAAAGAGAGTTTTATTGTTTATGAGCCTGAATTTCATTTTAAAAATAGACGTATAAGGTCGTTAGTCGTAGAAAGAGATAATGAAAATTTTCTTATTAATTGTGCATATTTTAGAAATGAAAATGGTTCATTTTGTGACTTATATAAACCTAGAAGATTGCTTAAATTAGAAGGAAGTTTTTTTCCTTATCCTTCAATATTTCTTGATGGTAATAAAATTGTAGCTAGTAGTGTTCGTTTTGAAGATGAAAAGGGGAGAGTAATTAATTTTTCAACAAGTGAAGAAGAAGTTGCTTCTTGGTGGATTTGGGTTATGTTCCCCACCTTATTGATGAGATATTTAATTTTAATCTGGTTAATGGTGGTTATTTTAATATTAATTTTAAAATTAGTTAAGCATAAGAAAGAAACCTAATTTTATTTAAAAATAGTTTTATCTTTATTTTGAGTTGAGAGATAGATATGAAAAAGGGCTGCTATTGGTAACCCTTGTGATCTAAGTAATATATTGTGGATTACTGAAACTGGTCTAAAGCCTCTTTTGCGGGTTCATATCCATTATCAGCAGCTTTTTTGAACCAAAACTTTGCATTTTCATAATCTGAGTAAACATTAGCATACATATAAGCTAGATTGTTCTGAGCCTCAGGTATACCTTTCTCAGCTACTTGTGTGTATAGCTCCAGAGCTTTTTTATTATCTTGTTTAACTAAGCTACCATCTGAATAAATATTTGCTAAGTTATATTGAGCTTCTGAAAGATTTTGATCGGCAGCTTTTTTATATAACTCTAAAGCTAAATTAATATCTTTTTGTACGCCATTTCCCGAAAGATAAGCATTTGCCAAATTATATTGAGCTTTAGCATAACCTTGGTGAGCAGCTAATTTGTAAAACTCTAAGGCTTTAGATCTGTTTTTGCTTACATAATAGCCATTATCATACATGAGCCCCATATTGTATTGGGCCTCCGGAAAGTCATTTTTCGCAGCTTTCTCATACCAATAGTAAGCTTTTTCTTCACTTTTTTGCGTCCCGATTCCCTTAAGGTACATTCCTGCTAAATCATTTTGTGCAATGGGCAGTCCTTTTTCGGCTGCCTTTTTAAAATATGAAAAAGCTTTTGAATAATCCTTAGGTACTTCTTTACCTAAGAAGTATTTCCCACCTTGCTCATATATTTCACTTAATTCACTTTGAGTATTATTTAGTTGTGAAAGTGGTTTAGAGCAACAAATAGTACTTAAAGTCGATAAACTTATGACGCTAGAAATTATTAAATATCTTATATTCATAATGTATCTCTTATAATTTAATCTACTGCAATTCATACTAATAGTTATCTTAAATAAATATAAAAAATCCGACATATAGTCGGATTTTTTATAGCCTCAAATTACTTTGAGGAAGAATGCTTAAACTTACCAGCTTAACGCACCACCAGTTTGGTAGTCAGTTACGCGAGTTTCAAAGAAGTTCTTCTCTTTACGTAAGTCCATCATCTCAGACATCCACGCAAATGGATTCGTTACACCAGCAAATTGCTCTGGTAAACCTAACTGAGATAAACGACGGTTACAGATGAATTTCAAATATTCTTCCATCATGCTTGCATTCATACCCAATACACCGCGTGGCATCGTGTCACGTGCATATTCGATTTCAAGCATAGTACCTTCAAGAATCATTTGAATGACTTCTTGCTGGAACTCGGCAGTCCAAAGGTGAGGGTTCTCAATCTTGATTTGGTTAATCATGTCGATACCAAAGTTCAAGTGCATAGACTCATCACGCAAGATGTATTGGAACTGCTCAGCAACACCATTCATCTTGTTACGACGGCCCATACTCAAAATTTGAGTAAAGCCACAGTAGAAGAAGATCCCTTCAAGTACACAGTAGAATGCGATCAAGTTACGAAGTAAACGTTGGTCGTTTTCAGGAGTACCTGTGTGGAAAGTAGGGTCACTTAAAGATTGAGTGTACTTAAGACCCCAAGATGCTTTACGCGCAACAGATGGAATCTCGCGGTACATGTTGAAGACTTCACCTTCGTCCATACCTAAAGATTCAATACAGTATTGGTAAGCGTGAGTGTGAATCGCTTCTTCAAACGCTTGACGCAAAATGTACTGACGGCATTCAGGGTTAGTAATATGACGGTAAATTGCCAATACCAAGTTGTTTGCAACCAAAGAGTCCGCAGTCGAGAAGAAACCTAAAGAACGCATAACAATAGTACGCTCATCTTCGGTTAAGCCATTTTCAGACTTCCAAAGTGCGATGTCATGGTTCATGTTCACTTCTTGCGGCATCCAGTGGTTTGCACACCCGTCAAGATACTTCTGCCAAGCCCATTCGTATTTAAATGGCACAAGCTGGTTCAAGTCAGCGCGACAGTTAATCATGGCTTTGTCGTCAACCTGAACGCGTTGCGCGCCCATTTCTAACTCTTCAAGGCCAGGAGCAACATCCAAATGTTCTAAGGCTGCAGATGCTCGAGCCATTGAATCGGTTGGATTTGTTGATCGCACGGAATGGGTTCCAGCGGATTGTGGAGCTGCCACGCTCTGCGATGATGGCTGCGCAGCAGATACATTCTGCGAATCAGACGTTTTTTCCGGTTGGATGGGCGCAGACTTGTGTTCAGGTGCAGCCGGTTTTTGCGAATCATCTTCAAAATCGTCCCAACTAAGGATAGACATTGTTGTTCTCTCTTCGTTGTATATATCTATGTTCGACATCTCTAAACGAAGATGTCACTACTATACGCTTATAATGTGTAAACAAAATTAAGTTTTATCGATGTATGACCAAATTTTGGGCCTTTGGTCCATCATCCCTACAACTTATTTTGCTTACGCTTTTGTTCACGGATTTTAAAAAAGGCGTAAACCATAGGCGTATAAAAGAAAATAAAGGCAAAGATTAAGATTCCAACACCAAGCATATAGTTATGGCTGAGATGAAAAAACATAATCTTTACCTCATTTAAAGTTGCTCTTTTGTTTAAAGAGCAACTTTATTGAATGTTATTGGCAAGCTTCGCAATCTGGGTTGTCGATTGAACAAGCCATAGGAACCGGAGCTGCTTGAGTGAAGCCGTCTTCTTCAACTGCTTCAGGTTTTTTCGCTTCTACGACCGGAGCTGCTGCAGGTGCCGCCGCTTCTACAGTTGCAGGTTTAACCGCGTTTAACGCACCTGTGTTAATTGTAGATTTTTCAGCAGATGTCGCACCTAAAGCTCGGAGGTAATAAGTCGTCTTAAGACCACGTAACCATGCCATCTTATAAGTGATGTCAAGTTTCTTACCGTTTGCACCAGAGATGTAAAGGTTAAGAGACTGTGCTTGATCAATCCATTTTTGACGGCGTGATGCAGCATCAACAATCCAGCGTGGCTCAACTTCAAACGCAGTAGCAAAGATTGCTTTTAATTCTTCAGGAATACGAGCAATTTTTTGTACTGAACCTTCAAAGTGTTTAAGGTCGTTAACCATTACTGTGTCCCAAAGACCACGGTCTTTTAACGCACGAACAAGGTAAGGGTTAATAACAGTGAACTCACCAGACAAGTTAGATTTCACATATAAGTTTTGGAATGTTGGCTCAATAGACTGAGAAACACCACAAATGTTCGAAATGGTTGCAGTTGGAGCAATCGCCATTACGTTTGAGTTACGCATACCGTCTTTTTGAACTTTGGCACGTAAAGTGTCCCAGTCTAAACGTTGAGTACGGTCAACTTCGAACATACGCTCTGGACGAGATTTAGCAACAATTTCAATAGAGTCAATTGGAAGGATACCTTGATCCCATAATGAACCTTTAAATGTTGAGTAAGCACCACGTTCAACAGCCAAGTCGCTTGAAGTTTGGATTGCATAGTAGCTAATCACTTCCATTGACTCGTCAGCAAAGTTCACAGCTTCATCAGAACCGTAAGCCATACCCATTTCGTAAAGTGCATCTTGGAAGCCCATGATACCCATACCAACAGGACGGTGTTTCAAGTTAGAGTTTTTCGCTTGTGGTACAGCGTAGTAGTTAATGTCGATAACGTTATCGAGCATACGAACTGCTGTTTTAACCGTACGCGCTAACTTTTCACGGTCTAATACGCCGCCTTTAACGTGTTGCACAAGGTTGATTGAACCTAGGTTACATACTGCAATTTCGTCTTGGTTTGTGTTTAACGTAATTTCAGTACATAAGTTAGATGAGTGAACTACGCCAACGTGTTGTTGTGGTGAACGTAAGTTACATACATCTTTAAACGTGATCCACGGGTGACCAGTTTCGAACAACATAGAAAGCATTTTGCGCCATAAGTCTTTAGCACGTACTTTCTTGTGCAACATGTTCTGTTCTTTCGCAACAGACTCATAGTATGCATAGCGTTCAGCAAACTCAGCACCAGTTAAATCGTGTAGGTCTGGAGTTTCAGACGGAGTAAATAGTGTCCAATCGCCATCTTCAAATACACGTTGCATAAATAGGTCAGGAACCCAGTTTGCAGTGTTCATGTCGTGAGTACGACGACGGTCATCACCAGTGTTTTTACGAAGTTCTAAGAACTCTTCGATGTCTAAGTGCCAAGTTTCTAAGTACGCACATACCGCACCTTTACGCTTACCACCTTGGTTTACTGCAACGGCTGTATCGTTCGCAACTTTAAGGAATGGAACAACACCCTGAGATTTACCGTTTGTACCTTTAATATAAGAGTTCAAGGCACGTACAGGAGTCCAGTCATTACCTAAACCACCAGCCCATTTAGAGAGCATCGCGTTGTCACGCATTGCACCATAAATGTCATACAGGTCGTCACCAATCGTTGTTAAGTAACAACTTGAAAGCTGTGGACGTAATGTACCTGAGTTAAACAGGGTAGGCGTAGACGCCATGTAGTCAAAGCTAGACAACAAGTTATAGAACTCGATTGCACGCTCTTCTTTATCTTGCTCATTAAGTGCAAGACCCATAGACACACGCATGAAGAACAATTGTGGTAATTCGAAGCGAACGCCATTTGAGTGAATAAAGTAACGGTCAAATAGAGTCTGTAAACCTAAGTAGGTAAACTGGTTAGAACGTTCAGGCTGAATTGCTGCAGCTAGTTTTTCTAAATCGAACTTAAGCAAGTCTGGTGAAAGCAAATCAAGCTCTACACCTTTTTTCAAGAATGCTTCAAGTGCATTGTTTTCAGCTGTATCTGCCGGTAAACCTAAGAATGCTAAACCAGTGCTGACCAACTCATCACGAAGCAAACGCGCAGTTACGTATGTATAGTTAGGTTCTTGTTCGATACGTGTACGTGTTGCCATCATCATGGTGGTAGCAATATCGCTTTCTTTTACGCCGTTATATAAGTTTTTAACGGTCTCATCGATAATTGCTTGAACCTCAATACCTTCTAAGCCTTCAGCAGCTCTATTTACAGTGGCTTGTAACGCACTTAAATCAAGTGGTTGAAGCTGACCGTTTGCATCAGTAACTTGCAAGGTAGGGTGGTGGTTTGAATTTGTTTGCTGACGAGCGCTAGCACGTTGTTCGCGGTAAATTACATAAGCGCGGGCAACTTTTTGTTCCCCAGTACGCATTAAAGCAAGTTCTACTTGATCTTGAATTTCTTCAATATGGATCGTACCGCCCGATGGTAAACGGCGTTTAAAAGTATTTAATACCATTTCCGTCAACTGGGTAATACGGTCATGAATACGGCTTGAATCCGAACTCTGTTGACCTTCCACAGCAAGAAAAGCTTTACCAATCGCAACAGAAATTTTCTCTGCATCAAATGCAGCAACATCTCCAGTACGCTTAATCACCTGAATTTGACCAGGAGTCGAAGTAATTACGCTCATGCCAGCATAGCTCCATTGTCACTTTTGTTATGTTCATAGACCGTTTGAACCGAGCAAAAAACATGCCACGATATTTGAGGGATAAACACAAGACTTAGTAGTTAAAGTTTATTTTCAACACAAGATACGGGATTTTTTAAGCTAGATCAATCTTGACTTTTTAGTAATTTTTTATCTGTATGATTTGTCGGGAGATAGCATAGCAAAGCTATGAAAAAACACTTATAGATAACTTTGTGGATAACTCAAAAAACAAGCACTTGAATGAATTTAAATTCAGCCAAGAAATAATTTGTTTAATATTCATACATAGGAAATATGAATAGATTATGACATATAAGAATAATAAACAGATATAAAAAACACTTGAAAATTCAAAGGTTAATAAAATGCAACAAAACATGGTTGTCATGTATCAGTTTGGTGAACGCCTACTTGTTTACAATGTAAACGTGTGTATATTGCAAATGATAAACGAATGTATCTGCAAGATTTTTAAGATGCATGTAATGAGATTTATAGGGGCAATGATATGAGCCAAGAAGAAAAGTTACCAAAGATTCTGATCGTTGAAGACGACGAGCGTTTAGCGCGATTAACTCAAGAGTATTTAATCCGCAACGGTTTGGAAGTTGGTGTAGAAACTGATGGTAACCGTGCAATTCGTCGTATTATTAGTGAACAACCAGATCTTGTGGTCTTGGATGTCATGTTGCCGGGTGCAGATGGTTTAACCGTTTGTCGTGAAGTTCGCCCACACTACCATCAACCTATTTTGATGTTGACTGCACGTACTGAAGACATGGACCAAGTACTTGGTCTAGAAATGGGTGCAGACGACTATGTCGCTAAACCAGTTCAACCACGTGTATTATTAGCGCGTATTCGTGCACTATTACGTCGCACAGATAAAACTGTTGAAGATGAAGTTGCTCAACGTATTGAGTTTGACGACCTTGTGATCGACAACGGCGGCCGCTCTGTAACCTTAAATGGTGAGCTTGTTGACTTTACAAGTGCTGAATATGACTTGTTATGGTTGCTTGCTTCAAACGCTGGTCGTATTTTATCGCGTGAAGATATCTTCGAACGTCTACGTGGTATCGAATACGATGGTCAAGATCGTTCAATCGACGTACGTATTTCACGTATTCGTCCAAAAATTGGCGATGATCCTGAAAATCCAAAACGTATTAAAACTGTACGTAGTAAAGGTTACTTGTTTGTTAAAGAAACCAATGGATTGTAAAATCTGATTAAACTTCCTATAAGGTTGGTCGAGTGTTTAAACACAGTATATTCCTGCGAATATATGCGGGGCTGGTAATTCTTGTTGTTTTGGTGGCTGTTTTTGGGTATTTACTGGTACAAATTATCAACTACCAACGCGCACAAGAATACCGAGAATCTTTAACTGATGGTATTTCTTATGTCATTAGTGAAGGGGTCGCTCGACAACCTGGGAAGCAGCAAAAGATAGATTGGATTTCTGACGCATCTGATTTGCTCGAACTTCCAATTTACTATACCGATGCAAGTAAGGTTGAATTGTCTCGAACCGAGAAAAAGCGGATCGAAGCACAAAAATCTGTAGTTCGTTACGATGCCAGTAATAGCATTGCATATGTGATTATTGGTTTACGTGACGACCCACAACATTATCTATCTATAAAAGTCGACAAAATTAGTGAACGCCAAATGAAGGCTCTTCCTATTTTTGTACTCGACTATTTAATGTTTTATCCGGGACAGGAACAAGAGTACCTTGCCAAGATTCAAAAACATTTCTCATATCCAATCAATATTCAAAATATTCAAGATGTAAATCTGGACTCTGAACAGATTGGACGTTTACGCCAAGACCAAAGTGTCATGTTGTACAAAGATAGTGCAACAGTACGTGGTACAACCATTTCGATTGTCTCTCCAATCCCGAATCATCCTGCACAAGTGTTGGTGTTGGGCCCAGTTCCAATGTTTAACTGGATGCCTTTACAGCTTTCTGCGGGTATTACCTTATTTAGCCTGTTCTTATTAAGTTTGGGTGTTTACGGTTTGATTTTGCCGCTAGAGCGCAAAATTCGACAAGTGCGTTATGCATTAAACCGTATGAAATCGGGTGATTTGTCATTGCGTGTTCCGATTGAAGGAAGTGATGAAATGGCAAACTTGGCTTCAAGTTATAACAATATGTCTGATCATATTCAGCGTTTGATTGAAGCTCAACGTGAGTTAATGAGAGCGGTATCTCATGAGCTAAGAACGCCTGTTGCACGTATTCGCTTTGGTACAGAAATGTTAGCCGAAGAAGATGACTACAATCACCGTATGCATCAGGTCGATATGATTGATAAAGATATTGAAGCACTCAATACCTTAATTGATGAAATCATGACTTACGCAAAACTAGAGCAGGGTACACCTTCGTTAGATTTTGCAGAAATTGTACTTTTTGAAGTGTTAGATCAGGTTGCTGTTGAAACCGAAGCGTTAAAAACACAGAAAGAAATTGAGCTCATTCCACCACCTTTATATGTCAAAGTAGATGCAGAGCGCCGTTACCTTCACCGTGTTGTACAAAACTTGGTAGGTAATGCTGTTCGCTATTGTGATAACAAAGTGCGTATCACTGGTGGTATTCACAGCGATGGCATGGCTTTTGTTTGTGTTGAAGATGATGGACCGGGTATTCCTGAGCAAGACCGCAAACGCGTATTCGAAGCTTTTGCACGTTTAGATGACAGTCGTACACGTGCATCTGGTGGTTATGGTTTGGGGCTTTCCATTGTAAGTCGTATTGCTTACTGGTTTGGTGGTGAGATTAAAGTAGATGAGAGCCCAAGTTTGGGTGGGGCACGCTTTATTATGACGTGGCCAGCACATCGCTTTAAACAACCGCCATTAAAGGCAAATAAAAAAGCACCTGCATAAGGTGCTTTTTTATTGGTTTATTTATAACTGAGTGGCATCAGGCTCTAAAATCGGTTTTCCGCTTCTTAGACTGTTTAGCGCATCTATATTAAAGTCAATTAGCAGCGAATTGTTTTTAGCATCGATTTGATATTTTTGAATAAGAGGTTGGTCTCCATTCAATGTTTCAACTCTATATGAATCCGCAATATGTAAAATGCCTTCTAGGTTTGTTGTGGTTGACGCGAAATCTTGTCTAAAAATTTCATAGACATCACGCAAGTCAAAAATGGCATTATCTGCATCTGGATGTTTTTGAATATAGCTTTCTATGTGTCGCACGAGTAATTGTGCAAACAAGTAATAGTCTGGTTTATGCGTATATTCTAGATTCATACATTTTTCTCCTTATTATCTGTTACTAGCATACATGGCAAAACAGAAGTTATTGTATAAAATTCATTACACTAGATGATGACTTGAAAATATTACAAAGAAATAAAAACTCGGTTACGTCCTTGGCGCTTTGCTTGATAGAGTGCGTCATCTGCTTCTTTAAACAAGCTTTCAATAGGGCGGTGATAGTTTGGAGAATATAAACTAATGCCAATACTGACCTGTACAAAAATAGGTAATTTGCCATAGACATAAATGGGTTGCTGACTAATTTTAATGCGTATTCTTTCTGCAAGTTCAAAAGCTGCTTCTTTAGTTGTGTCTGGAATAAAAATTGCGAATTCCTCACCGCCAAAACGACCGAGTAAGTCATGAGGGTGCAGAATATTTTGTATGGTGGTTACACAGGTTTGTAAGGCTCTATCACCAATCAAATGACCATAACTATCATTCACTTTTTTAAAGTGATCGACATCCAACATAAAAAAAGCAGAGGTCTTATTTTCCTTTTGTACTTTTTCCTGAAGTAGACGAACTGATTGTAAAAATTGACGTCGAGTTAAACTAGATGTGAGCTCATCATGGGCAATTGCATGTTGTAGTTTTTGAATTAAATCAGAATGAAGCGCACTAATACTAGAAACGGTAAGAGGGGCAAGCGTCATCATAATTAATCCAATACGAATTGAGATGGTATTGCTTAAGTATTCATTTGGATAAAGTAATAAATAATGTCCAGAGACATGATAAATAGTATAAGCACTGGTAAATGAGGTAATCAGTGCCACAATAATTGGTTTATAGCGTATAGCACACCAAGTTAAGGCTGCTATAGGGTAGAGTAAAGAACCCGGTCCTGAGTCGTAATAACTTACGGTAATTGAAATTAATACCGCCAAAAATGGTAATAAATCAATCGTAGTTATATGTTGCCGATTACCCTTCAGATAGCGCTTTATTTGAGGATAAGGAGGGAAGTTTATGAGTATAGGGAGTAGAAGTAGGGCATTTTGTAATTCGGAAGTCATCCAGTAACCAAATTCGGCCCAAAAGCTGCCAAGCATAAATTTGGTATTAAACATCGGTACAAAAGTTGCAGCAAAATAAGCGCCTACTAAGCTGCCAATTCCGCATAATGCAAATAAAAATAGATAAGAATAGCCACGATGAGCAGCTTTAATATGTTGATTTAAAAAAAGGTATAGCGTTAAAGAGGTAACCACATAAAGAAAATTGGAAGTGGTTAGAATAATAGTTAGTAAAAAGGGTGTGCCTTGAATAAGGTCGGCAATTACATATCCAGTATACGCACCAAGAAAAGTACCGAGTTTACGTGTTTGAGGATAACGAACAAGTAATCCTAGTAGAACCGAATTGGCAGGCCAGAAAAAGGCAAGAAAACTAAGTGGGCGAGACGCAATTCCAATGAAGCAGCATATTGAAATAATGACAGTAAATAAGAGAAAAAATTTCAAGAAGGAAGAAAATGAAAGTTCACGAAGTGAGTATGGCATCAGCTGCCCTTAATGATAAATACCCTTATCCAAGAGTAATAACTATTATGCATGATTAAACATTCATCATAATTCAGAGCGGAAGATGAATACAATAAAAAACCGCCTAATATTATAAAAAAGTAAGTTGTTTAATTTGACCAAATGAGTAATTGTTCAAATAATATTAAAAATCAAAAAATGAAAAAAATCATCACAAGTATAAAAACTATCAAATAAACCGATTATGAACGGTGAAACCCCCTCTACAAGACATAGATGAATACTTTTGATTAGAAAATCATCCAAAAGACTAAGACGCTTCAACTAGCATGCGAAATTAGAAATCAGGTACAATTGGCGGGATTAATTTTGTGTTTGGTGTATTCAAAGGCCAATACATACATTCTTTGTTAAATAATAGGCCTGCCAGGAGTTATCCCCGCATGAGTGCCATTACTCCATACGACTGGGCGATTATCGCCTTCGTGATCGGCGTTACATTTCTTTGCGTCTTTATGCTCACAGTTCCCTTACTCCTCGGGGGAAAATCGTGGGGACGTGCTAAGCAAGAGCAGTTTGAATCAGGTGTCGTGAGTGCTGGTGGCGCTCGCATTCGCCTGTCTGCAAAGTTCTATCTAGTTGCAATTTTCTTCGTTGTTTTCGACTTAGAGGCACTTTACCTCTATGCATGGTCTACTTCTGTGCGTGAAGTAGGGTGGTTGGGATATACCACTGTTGTGATCTTTGTCGTTGACCTGTTAATTGCGCTTGTTTATGCCTTCTCTGTAGGTGCCTTAAGTTGGTCACCGGCAGATCGTCGTAAATCAGCTGGTGAGAAGATTAAAGTCGGTTCACCATCAATGAACATTGCTGAAATTACACGCTTTAACTCTATTGAAGAGCTCGTAACTGACCCTACAGGCCAGATTCCAGCCCAATCATCAGGTCGTGTTAAGTCAAAAACTACACCTGCATTGTCATCTGAAAAGGAGTAAGTCGGGATGAAATATACTCTGACCCGCGCGAATCCGGATGCTGATCAATACCCATTGCAAGAACGTCAAATTGTGACTGATCCGCTAGAAGAGGAAGTGAATAAAAACGTATTCATGACTCGCTTAGAGGATGTCTTGCATACAGCAGTAAACTGGGGACGTAAAAACTCTTTGTGGCCATTTAACTTTGGTACCTCATGTTGTTACGTTGAATATGCAACGACTTTAACAGGCGTGCATGACTTGTCCCGTTTCGGTGCAGAGGTTATTCGTGCTTCACCTCGTCAGGCTGACTTGATGATTGTTGCAGGTACTTGCTTTGTAAAAATGGCTCCGGTTATCCAACGTTTGTATGAACAAATGTTAGAACCTAAATGGGTTATTTCGATGGGTGCTTGTGCAAACTCTGGAGGTATGTACGACATCTATTCAGTAGTACAAGGTGTAGACAAAATTATTCCTGTTGACGTGTACGTCCCAGGTTGTCCGCCTCGTCCTGAAGCATTAATCCAAGCGTTAATGCTTTTGCAAGACCAGATTCAATTAGAGCGACGCCCGCTTTCTGCCGTGATCGGTGATGATCTTCAGCCAGTGTATAAGCCAAAGATGATGCCAGAACGTGATCGTAAGAATGCGCAGCGTATTGCCGTTAAAAACTTACGCTCTATGGATGAGATTAAATAATTTTTTGACGGTGTTTTGACATATCTAACCGATATGTTCATCGAGAAAATTGACAGAATTTGTATTAAATAGGAAGCCAAGCCAATGGCTGAAACTGACATTGCTATGCCAGAATCAACACCAGTTGATTCACGCCCAGCATTTGCAATCGTAGAAGAGCTCAAAACCAAGTTTGGTGAGAACTTCTATGTGCAGGCGACTTTTGAAGAGTTTCCAACAGTCTGGGTTGAGCGCGCACGCGTGCAAGAAGTCCTCATGTTCCTGCGTAAAGTGGAACGTCCTTATGTAATGCTGTTTGACTTATCAGCGATGGATGAGCGTTTACGTCAACATCGTGATGGTTTACCAGCATCTGACTTCACTGTGTTCTATCATTTATTATCGCTTGAGCGTAATAGTGACATTCGTATCAAGGTTGCCTTGAACGAAAATGATCTTAACCTCCCGACAGCGACAAATATCTGGCCAAATGCCAACTGGTATGAACGTGAAGCTTACGATATGTTCGGTATCAATTTCGAAGGGCATCCAATGCTCCGTCGTATCTTGTTGCCAACGTATTGGGAAGGTCACCCGCTTCGTAAAGAATATTCAGCACGTGCGACAGAATATACGCCGTATATGCAAGACAAAGCGAAGCAAGATTTCGAACAGGAACACTTACGCTTTGTGCCTGAAGATTGGGGTCTTAAGCGTGGTAACGCTGACGAAGACTTCATGTTCTTGAACTTGGGTCCTAACCATCCATCTGCACACGGTGCGTTCCGTATTGTATTGCAGTTAGATGGCGAAGAAGTGAAGGACTGTGTTCCTGATATCGGTTATCACCACCGTGGTGTGGAAAAGATGGCTGAGCGTCAAACATGGCACTCTTTCATTCCTTATACTGACCGTGTTGACTACTTAGGTGGTTGTGCGCAAAACATGCCATATGTAATGGCAGTTGAACAGCTTGCAGGAATTAAAGTTCCTGAGCGTGCGCAAGTGATTCGTGTCATGTTGAACGAATTGTTCCGTATTAATAACCACTTACTTTACTGTGGTACGGCAATTCAGGATGCCGGTGGTATGACACCAGTATTCTATATGTTCGCAGACCGTCAAAAAGTATACGACATCGTTGAAGCAATTACGGGTTACCGTATGCACCCAGCATGGTTCCGTATTGGTGGTACAGCACATGACCTTCCAAACAACTGGCAAAAACTTGTTAAAGAATTGCTAGAGTGGATGCCAAAACGTCTCAACGAATACTACACAGCTGCGCTTAAAAACTCTGTGTTTATTGGTCGTACACGTAATGTTGCTCAATACGATGCAAAATCTGCACTTGCATGGGGTGTAACTGGTACTGGTTTACGTGCAACAGGTATTGATTTCGACGTTCGTAAATATCGTCCATACAGTGGCTATGAAAACTTCGATTTTGACGTGCCAGTTGAGTATGAAGGCGATGCGTACGCTCGTGTTCTTGTTCACTTCCGTGAAATTACTGAGTCACTCAAAATTATCAAACAGTGTTTGGATAACATGCCTTCTGGTCCATATAAAGCGGATCATCCATTGGCTGTTCCACCACCAAAAGATAAGACGTTACAAGATATTGAAACTTTGATTACGCACTTCTTGAGCGTGTCATGGGGTCCTGTCATGCCTGCTGGTGAAGCGTCATTCATGACTGAAGTTGTGAAAGGTGCAAGTACTTATTACTTGACTTCGGATAAGGCAACGATGAGTTATCGTACTCGTATTCGTACACCGACGTTTACTCACTTACAGCAAATTCCTTCAGTGATTAACGGCAGTTTGGTATCTGACTTAATCATTTATCTGGCGACCATTGATGTGGTTATGGCTGACGTGGATCGCTAAGAGGTAACGCAAAATGATGATTCTGACTGATAAAAAACCACGTGTGAATGTTGAAGGGATTTTGACTGCTGAAGAAATCCATGAAATTGAACATCACATTGGTCACTATCCATACCCACGTGCAGCTTCTTTAGATGCACTAAAGTGCGTACAGCGCCGTAATGGTTGGGTAGATGATGCTCAAATGAACGCCATCGCACAATTATTGACGATTAGTGTTGCCGATTTAGAGGGTGTAGCAACGTTCTACAACCGTATCTATCGCCAACCTGTAGGTCGTCACGTAATTTTGCTTTGTGACTCAATTGCTTGCTTCTTAATGGGTGCTGAAACACTAGCTGAAGCATTCCAGCGCGAATTAGGTATTCAGTTTGGTCAAACGACACAAGATGGTCGTTTTACACTGCTCCCAATTTGCTGCCTAGGCAACTGTGACAAAGGCCCAACGTTAATGATTGATGAAGATACTCACGGTTTAGTTGAAGTGACATCAGTCAAACAGTTATTGGAGAAGTATGTATGAATACTGAACCAAAACCAATTTATGGCGACGGTAATCCGGAAACTCATCCACTGACTTGGCGTTTAAGCAAACAAGAAGCAGTACGTAGCGCTGATGACTATGAAGCACTCGAAGGTTATGCGGGCTTTAAAAAAGCATTAGGCATGAAACCTGCTGAAGTGTTAGACGTTATTAAAGCTGCAACTGTAAAAGGTCGTGGTGGTGCAGGCTTCCCAGCAGGGATCAAATGGTCTCTTATGGCGCCAAATGATGGTGGTCCACGTTACTTAATCTGTAACGCCGATGAGATGGAACCAGGTACCTTTAAAGACCGTTTGTTGATGGAAAAACTTCCTCACCAATTGATCGAAGGTATGTTGATTGCAGGTTATACCCTGGAAGCAACTCAAGGTTATATCTTCATTCGTGGCGAATACATCGAGGCTGCTCAATACCTAAATGAAGCGCTTGAGCAAATTCGCGCTAAAGGTTACTTAGGTGACAACATTTTAGGTTCTGGCTGGAACTTCGAGTTACACGTGCATACTGGTGCAGGTCGTTATATCTGTGGTGAAGAAACTGCATTGATTAACTCGCTTGAAGGTCGCCGTGCTAACCCACGTACTAAACCACCATTCCCGCAAGTTGCTGGTGCATGGGGTCGTCCTACGATTGTGAACAACGTTGAAACTTATAACAACTTGCCAGCAATCATGCTTCGTGGTCCAGAGTGGTATATCGGTTTATCAGCTGGTAAATCAAAAGATCCAGGCACTAAGATTTATGGTGCGTCAGGTAAAGTCAAATTCCCTGGTCTTTGGGAATTACCATTTGGTACGACTGCACGTGAAGTGATTGAAGATCATGCCGGTGGTATGCGTGAAGGCTTAAAGCTTAAAGCATGGTTACCAGGTGGTGCATCAACTGACTTTTTACCTGCAGATACCATTGATTTACCAATGGATGCTGAAACCATTATGAAAGCAGGTTCTCGTTTAGGAACATGTTTATTGATGGTGGTAGACGAGACCCAATGTATGGTGTCGTTGACCCGTAATCTTGAAGAATTCTTTGCGCGTGAATCATGCGGTTTCTGTACACCGTGCCGTGATGGTTTGCCATGGGCTGTTAAAGCGCTTAAAGCACTTGAGACAGGTGAAGGTAAGAAAGAAGATATCGACCATTTACAAGAACTTACTCGTAAATTATGGATTGGTAAAACTTTCTGTGCCCACGCACCAGGTGCGATGGAGCCGCTTATGGGCGCACTCAAACATTTCCGTAGCGAGTTTGAAGCGAAAGTGACGAATCGTCCTGTCGTGCAAACTAGCAACGTAGAACAAGCTTAAGGGATTCGACTATGGCTACAATTCATGTCGATGGAAAATCGTACGAAGTCAATGGATCAGAAAACTTGCTACAAGCATGTTTATCCCTTGGCATTGATATTCCGTATTTTTGTTGGCACCCATCCTTAGGTTCTGTTGGTTCATGTCGTCAATGTGCCGTAACTCAGTATGCAAATCCTGAAGATACGCGCGGACGTCTTGTGATGTCATGTATGACACCAGCATCTGACAATACCTATATCTCGATTGAAGACAAAGAAGCAACGGATTTTCGTGAATCTATCGTTGAGTTCTTAATGACCAACCACCCACACGACTGTCCAGTGTGTGAAGAAGGTGGTCACTGTCATTTACAAGATATGACTGTAATGACTGGTCATGACCGTCGTCGCTACCGTTTTACAAAGCGTACACATTACAACCAAGAACTAGGCTCATTCATTGCGCATGAAATGAACCGTTGTATTGCTTGTTACCGTTGTGTTCGTTACTACAAAGACTATGCGGGCGGTACAGACTTTGGTGTGTTTGCCAATGCATCACGTGTTTACTTTGGTCGTCCAGAGTCAGGTACTTTAGAGTCTGAATTCTCTGGTAACTTGACTGAAGTATGTCCAACAGGTGTGTTTACTGACAAGACTCACTCAGAACGCTATAACCGTAAATGGGACATGCAATATGCACCAAGCGTGTGTCATGGCTGTTCTTCAGGTTGTAACATCTCTCCGGGTGAACGTTATGGTGAAATCCGTCGTGTAGAAAACCGTTTCAATGGTTCGGTTAACCAATACTTCCTTTGTGACAAAGGCCGTTTTGGCACAGGTTATGTAAACCGTGCAGATCGTCCACGTCAACCTCAGTTCCGTAATGGTGAAACAGTAGCAACTGTTTCTGTTGACCAAGCTTTAGATCAAGCGATTGCGAAACTTGAAGGTAAAAAAGTTTTGGGTATTGGTTCACCACGTGCAAGCTTAGAATCAAACTATGCATTACGTGAACTTGTAGGCCAAGCAAACTACTCAACAGGTGTTGCACAAAAAGAGCAAAGTCTTGTTGAACTTGCTGCTTCAATCATGCAAACAGAGGGCATTTACAACCCGAACATGCGTGAAATTGAAAGCTATGATGCAGTATTAATTTTGGGTGAAGATTTAACTCAAACTGCACCACGTATGGCTTTGTCAGTTCGTCAAGCTGCGAAAAACAAAGCTCGCGAAATGGCTGCAAAAACACGTACGCCAGATTGGTTGGCTGAGCCTGTACAACGTATTGGTCAGGAAGCGAAATCTCCGATCTATATTTTGGCTGCGACTCAAACTCGTCTTGCCGATGTTGCAACTGGTGAAGTTGTTGCATCTCCAAATGACATCGCGCGTTTAGGTTTTGCAGTTGCTGCGGCAGTTAAAGGTGAAACAGTTAATGGTTTAGATGACGATGCAAAAGCATTTGCTCAAACTATTGCAGACACTTTAAAAGCAGCAAACAAACCATTAATTATTGCGGGTACAAGCTTGCAAGATGCTTCAATTATGGAAGCGGCAGCAGAGTTAACGCAAAACCTTGGTTCAAAAGCTGGTTTAAGTCTTGTAGTTCCTGAAGTGAACTCTATGGGCTTAGCATTGTTTGGCGGTTTAAGCCTTGAACAAGCATTTGCTCAAGACTACGACACACTTGTTATTGTTGAAAATGACTTGTTCCGTCGTTTACCTGCTGCTCAAGTTAAAGCAGCACTTGATAAAGCTGAAACAGTAATCGTGCTTGACCACAGCGAAACAGAAACTGTGAAACAGGCGGATATTGTACTTTCAGCAGCAAGCTTTGCCGAAGGTGATGGTACCGTTGTAAGCCAAGAAGGCCGTGCTCAACGCTTCTATCAAGTTTACGATCCAAGCTACTACAAGCCTGAATACGCGATTAAAGAATCTTGGCGTTGGTTGCATGCCATTGAAACTGGTCTTAAAGGTAAGCCAGTTGATTGGACATTGCTTGATGACGTTATCGAAACTATCGTTAAAAATGTTCCGGTACTTGAAGCAATTCAAGACGTTGCACCAGATGCAGGCTACCGTGTACATGGTTTGAAAATTGCGCGTGAACCACGTCGTTATTCTGGTCGTACAGCAATTCGTGCACCTTTATCGGTTCATGAACCTAAGCAACCAACAGATCCAGACTCAGCATTAACATTCTCTATGGAAGGTTATGTAGGTCCACAAAAAGCATCTTCACTTGTACCATTTGCGTGGGCGCCAGGTTGGAACTCTCCACAATCTTGGAACAAATACCAAGATGAAGTGGGCGGTCACTTAAAAGGTGGTGATTCAGGCGTTCGTTTATTCGATCGTTTAGCAAAACGTCCAGCACGTAGCTATGTTGCTCCAACTGCGGTAGTTGCAAATCCTGAAAGCTTCCGTCTTGTACCAATGCACCACATTTTTGGTTCTGGTGAATTCACGATTAAAACACCTGCAATGGAAACTCGTATTCCTGAAGCTGTATTTGCTGTGGGCGAACAAGATGCAACGCGTTTGAATCTACAAGAAGGCCAACGTATTACAGTTAAAGCAGGCGAAACTACAGTGAGCTTACCTGTACAAGTAATTGAATATTTACCTACAGGTTATATCGGTTACCCAGTTGGTTTAGCACCAACAGTATCCTTAGCTGAGCCTGTTTCAGTGGCATTAGGAGTGTAATTCATGAATCAAGAAATTATACGTCAAACGCCACTTTGGGCTGAGAACTGGCCAATTGCTTACGCAGTTGTTCAAGCAGTTGTGATTTTGCTTGTTGTAGTTTTAGTTGCTGCATTGATGTCTTTTATTGAGCGTCGTTTGCTTGCATTGTGGCAAGACCGTTATGGTCCAAACCGTGTTGGTCCTGGTGGTATGTTCCAGATCGTTGCCGACATGCTTAAGATCATGTTCAAAGAAGACTGGACACCAAAATTTGCTGATAAATTAACTTTCCGTTTAGCTCCGGCAGTTGCGATGGCAACTGCGGTGCTTTCGTTCATGGTTATTCCTGTAAGCCCTGCATTGGGTGTTGCAGACATGAGCATCGGTCTGTTGTTCTTTATGGCAATGGCAGGTATTGCGGTTTATGCAGTGTTATTTGGTGGTTGGGCATCAAATAACAAATATTCATTACTCGGCGGTTTACGTTCAGCTGCTCAAACCATTTCTTATGAAGTGTTCTTGGGTATCTCATTAATGGGCGTGGTTGCAATTGCTGGTTCATTTAACCTTCGTGAAATTGTTGAAGCACAACGTGATGTTTGGTTCATCATTCCACAGTTCTTAGGTTTCTTGATTTTCGTTGTTGCAGGTGTTGCGGTAACTCACCGTCACCCATTTGACCAACCTGAAGCAGAACAAGAATTGGCTGAAGGTTACCATGTTGAATATGGCGGTATGAAATGGGGTATGTTCTTCGTTGCTGAATATGTAAACGTTGTACTTATTTCTGCATTAATCGTGACTTTATTCTTTGGTGGCTGGTTAGCGCCATTCAATTTAGAAATTCCATTTGTTCCACCAGTATTCTGGTTCGTGATTAAAACAGCATTCTTTGTAATGATGTTCGTATTGGCACGTGGTTCTTTAATGCGTCCACGTTATGACCAAGTCATGAACTTTGGTTGGAAAATTTGTTTGCCATTGGCGTTGGTCAACTTGTTAGTGACTGGTGCTGTGATTCTGATGAATCAGGCCTAGGACAGCAGGGAGTACAAAATGTATAAATTTCTAGCTGGATTCGGATCGATTGTACGTTCGTTGTTTATGGTATTTAGCCATGCAACGCGTAAACGTGACACGATTTTATATCCAGAAGTACCAGCTGAACAGATTGTGCCACCACGCTTTCGTGGTCGTATCGTATTAACGCGTGACCCAGATGGGGAAGAGCGTTGTGTGGCATGTAACCTTTGTGCGGTTGCATGTCCAGTTGGCTGTATTTCATTACAAAAAGCAGAAAAAGAAGATGGTCGTTGGTATCCGGAATTTTTCCGTATCAACTTCTCTCGTTGTATTTTCTGCGGTATGTGTGAAGAAGCATGTCCAACCACAGCGATTCAAATGACTCCAGATTTCGAGTTAGGCGAATACGTACGTCAAGACCTTGTTTATGAGAAAGAAAACTTACTCATTTCAGGTCCAGGTAAATACCCAGACTACAACTTCTACCGCGTAACCGGTATGGCAATTAACGGTAAAGAGAAAGGTCAAGCACAAAAAGAAAGCGCACCAATCGATGTACGGAGTCTATTACCATGATGTGGCCGTTTTATTTGATGGCGCTCGTGGCCATCGTTTCTACGGTTCGTGTAGTGACTAACACGAACCCTGTACATGCATTGCTTAGTCTGATTGTTTCATTACTTGCTGTTGCTGGTATTTTCATGATCGTAGGTGCGCCGTTTGCCGGCGCCCTCGAAATCATTGTTTATGCTGGTGCAATTATGGTCTTGTTCGTATTCGTTGTGATGATGCTTAACTTAGGGCAACACACTGTAGAACAAGAGCGTAAATGGCTTTCTTCAGATGCTTGGGCATATCCAGCACTCATGAGCTTTTTACTTGGTTTGCTTTTAGTTTGGATGCTTGGTGGCGAATATACAACCATCTCTGCACCACTTGGCGCACAAGTAATTGGACCAAAAGTTGTTGGTCAAGCGCTCTTTACTCACTACTTATTATTGGTTGAAGTTGCCGCGATGTTATTGCTAGCAGCCCTTGTTGCAGCATACCACTTAGGTAAACGTGAACCAGGTGCAGAAGAGGAAAAAGAATAATGGGCCAGATCCCTTTAGAACATGGTTTGATTGTTGCAACCATTCTTTTTGCACTCGGTTTTTACGGTGTAATGGTGCGACGCAACCTACTATTTATGTTAATGAGCCTTGAAATCATGATGAATGCTGCTGCGTTAGCATTCGTTCTTGCGGGTAGCGTATGGGCACAACCAGATGGACAAGTGATGTTCATTCTGATTTTAACCCTTGCTGCAGCAGAGGCGTGTATCGGTCTTGCGATTGTCCTTCAGTTCTATCATCGCTTCCATCATTTGGATGTGGATGCTGCTAGTGAGATGCGCGGATGAGTTATTTATATCTAACAGTATTATTTCCGCTAATCGGTTTTATTTTATTGGCGGCAGGGCGTGATAAGCTCTCTGAAAATGTTGCAGCAATTATTGGTGTGGGTTCTGTAGGTTTATCTGCATTATTTGCATTGATTGCTGGTATGGCATTTACCAATAGCGGTCAGCAGGTTTTTGTTCAAAACCTTTGGACATGGTTCAATGTTGGTGGTTTCGCTCCTGGCATTAGCTTACATTTAGATGGCTTATCTTTACTTATGATGGGCATGATCACTGGTGTTGGTTTCCTAATCCACATCTTTGCATCATGGTACATGCGTGGTGAAGAAGGTTATGCGCGTTTCTTCTCTTATTTCAATCTATTCGTTGCAAGCATGCTTGTGCTTGTATTGGGTGACAACTTAGCGTTGTTATTCTTAGGTTGGGAAGGCGTAGGTCTTTGCTCTTACTTGCTCATCGGTTTCTATTATGCAAACCCTGCAAATGGTTGGGCAGCGATCAAAGCATTTACAGTTACCCGCGTAGGTGACGTATTCTTACTTATCGCTTTATTCTTGCTTTACCAACAATTTGGTACGCTGAATACTCAGTACATCGTTGAACACGCAGCAGAAGTCATGACGAAGAGTTCGTCACTTACCATCTGGACTGCATTAATGTTGTTCTTAGGTGCTGCTGGTAAATCTGCTCAAATTCCATTGCAAACATGGTTGGCAGATGCGATGGCAGGTCCAACACCTGTTTCTGCATTAATCCACGCAGCAACAATGGTAACGGCTGGTGTGTACTTATGCTGCCGTCTATTCAGCGTATTTGAGCTTGCACCTGAAGTGATGCAATTCATTTCAGTAACAGGTGCTGTAACTTTATTAGTTGCAGGCTTTGCTGCTCTTGTACAAACAGATATCAAACGTATTTTGGCTTACTCAACAATGAGTCAGCTCGGTTATATGTTTATGGCTGTGGGTGCAGAAGCATATCAAGCTGGCTTGTTCCACATGTTGGCTCACGCATTCTTCAAAGCATTATTATTCTTGTCTTCTGGTGCAGTTATTCTTGCTTACCATCACGAACAAAATATTTTCAAAATGGGCGGTTTGTTCTACAAAAACAAATTCCTATTTGCATGTTTCGCGATTGGTGGTGGTGCATTAGCAGCGATTCCATTCTTAACAATCGGCTTCTTCTCAAAAGATGCGATTCTTGGTGAAGTTTGGGTTCAAGGTCAATCAATTGCTCTATACCACACCTTATATTGGGCTGGTGTAGCAGGTGCATTCCTGACTTCAATCTATACCTTCCGTTTAATCTGGGTTGTATTCTTCGGTAAAGAAAATACACATTACCATGAGATTAAAGGTGCAACTTACTGGGCGCCATTAGGTATCTTGGCTGTATTGTCTACTTTTGTAGGTGCTGCACTAAAAGGTCCAGTCGCTGGTATTTTAAATACTGCAAAAATTCCTGAATTCCATGTTGCTGAACAATTTGTAGAAGGCATGCATGGAGCAGAGCATTTAGCAGTAGGTATCGCGCTTGTTGGTTTAGCAGTTGGTATTGGTCTGTTTGCATTTGCTTACGGTGCAGTGAAGTCGTTTGCTCAAACAAGTTTTGGTGCTGGCTTAGCTCATATCTGTCGTACTGCATTTGGTTTCGATGCGTTGTATGACATCGTTTTTGTTAAACCTTATTTATTCTTCGCCAAACTATTTGGTCGTGATCCAATTGATAGCTTGTGGCTTGTGCTTCCTGCGCTTGTTAAAGGCGGAAACAGTTTTACAAGCTCACGTCAAACAGGTTCATTGCGTGAATACGCATCAAGCATGTCACTCGGTGTAGTGGTGTTATTGATGATCTTGATCGTTATTCAGGTAGTGGGGAAATAAAATGGAAAACAATTTAATTTTACCCGCGCTGATCCTTGTTCCGTTCATTGCAGGTTTTACTTGTTGGTTAGTCGATAAACTCGACAAAACTTTGCCACGCTGGATCGCCTTAATTGGTATGCTCATTACTTTGGGCCTAGGTCTTGCACTTTGGCAAAGTGGTACTTATACCTATGAGTTGGGCTCAAAAGTCCCAACTTGGTCAGCTGAGTTCTATTTACCGTGGATTAAATCTCTCGGTATTGGCATTCACTTAGCAGTGGATGGCTTGTCTTTACTCATGGTGTTGTTAACAGCTTTACTGGGTGTACTTGCTGTTGGTTGTTCATGGGGTGAGATTCAAAAGAACGTTGGTTTCTTCCACTTAAACTTATTATGGAGTTTAGGTGGCGTTATTGGCGTGTTCTTGGCAATCGATTTGTTCCTATTCTTCTTCTTCTGGGAGATGATGCTTGTACCAATCTACTTCTTGATTGCGTTATGGGGTCATAAAGGTTCAAACGGCCGTTCACGTGTTTACGCTGCAACTAAGTTCTTCTTATATACGCAAATCGCTGGTTTAGTGATGTTAATCGGTATCCTTGGCCTTGTGGTCTACGGTTACATGATGACTGGTATGATCGGTTTTGATTACAACTATTTATTGGCTGTAGCGAATCGTTTACCTGCTGGCTTCGCGTATGGTTTCATGATCTGCTTCTTTATTGGTTTTGCAGTGAAGTTACCAGTGTTTCCATTGCATGGCTGGTTACCAGATGCACATGCTCAAGCTCCTACAGCGGGTTCTGTAGACTTGGCTGGTATCTTGATTAAAACAGCAGCATACGGTTTGCTCCGTTTCGTAATTCCATTCTTCCCAGCAGCTTCTGCACAGTTTGCAGATATTGCGATTATTTTCGGTTTGATTGGTATTTTCTACGGCGCTTGGTGTGCTTACCAGCAAACTGACATGAAACGTTTACTTGCGTATACGTCGATTTCACACATGGGCTTCATTTTACTTGCAATCTATGCAGGTAATATTTTGACCTTCCAAGGTTTAATGATCATGATGTTGGCACATGGTTTGTCATCTGCTGCATTGTTCATTATGTCTGGTCAAATCTACGAGCGCTTGCATACACGTGATTTGCGTTTGATGGGTGGTCTTCGTGGTCAACTCCAATACTTACCATTCTTCTTAATGTTCTTCGTAGCTGCTCTTGTTGGTGTGCCAGGTTTAGGTAACTTTATTGGTGAATTCCTGATTTTGATGGGTTCATTTAATAAATATCCGGCCTTCACGATTCTTGCTTCTATCAGCCTTGTATTTGCAGGTTTATATGGCTTGATCTTGATTCACCGTGCTTTATTTGGTGAGCCAAATCCTGAACAAAAGCAACACTACACTAGTCCATTAAAAGACTTATCTGCTCGTGAAGTTGTTATTTTGATGATTTGTGCGATTGGTCTCGTTTGGCTTGGTATCTTCCCACAAACATTCTTGGATGTATCTCATTCAAGTATGCAGTGGTTGGTCAATAGTTATGTGCCAGTACAAGAAGTCGTTGAAACTGTTCAGCAAACAGCTACTCAACTTGACCATGTGGAGATCCAATAATCATGAACTTCACAGTATCATTTTCTACGATTATGCCATTAGCGCCTGTGATGATTGTTGCGTTGACAACAGTCGTCGTTATGCTGCTCATTGCAATTAAGCGTAACCATAATTTAATCGCAACAACTTCTGTTGTCGGTTTAAACCTTGCTGCACTTTATATCTTGTTAGAACTATTTGGCGGTAAATTTGTACCGGCAAATGTGATGGGCATGTTTATGGTTGATCCATTTACTTTGTTCTATCAGTTCATGATTTTAGTTGCATCATTGGCTTGTTGTACTTTGTCTCATGCTTACATCGAGACTTATAAAGACAACCGTGAAGAACTCTATCTTTTGTTACTTGCTTCTGTAGCAGGTGCAATGTTGATGGTTGCAAGTTCTCACTATGCATCTTTCTTCATTAGTCTTGAGTTAATGTCGATTCCTGTATACGGCTTACTTGCTTATACATATCAACGTAGCCAATCGCTTGAAGCGGGTATTAAGTACCTTGTACTTTCTGCAACAGCTTCTGCGATGTTGTTGATGGGTATGGCGTATATCTACGCTTACACTGGTTCACTTTCATTCTATGATTCTGTTCAAGCTTTATTTGGCGCAATTAAACAGCCAATGGTGTTATTAGGTTTAGCACTTATTATTTTCGCTGTTGCATTCAAATTATCGCTTGCACCGTTCCACAAATGGACACCAGACGTATATGCAGGTGCTCCAGCGCCAATGGCCACTTTCTTAGCAACTGCTGCTAAGGTTGCAACTATTGGTTTGTTCGTACGTTATTTGCTTGCTTCTGGCGCAATCATGGTGAACTCGCTAGTGACTGTTTTGACAATCATTGCTGTATTGTCAATTTTAGTCGGTAACTTGCTCGCTGTTCGCCAAGTGAACTTAAAGCGTATTTTGGGTTATTCATCTATTGCTCACTTTGGTTATTTGTTAATTGCTTTAATCAGCATGACTTATGCGAGCTTAGGTAGCGTAACTGTGTATGTGGTGACTTATGTATTAACAACTATTGGTGCCTTTGGTGCGGTAGCGTTAATGTCTAGCCCATATAACAACGTAGATGAAGCTCAAAGCCTTGCGGACTACCGTGGTTTGTTCTGGCGTCGTCCAGTACTTACAGCAACATTAACAGTCATGATGTTATCTTTGGCTGGTATTCCATTAACAGCAGGCTTCATTGGTAAGTTCTTGGTTGTTATGGCTGCTGTAACGACTCAACACTGGTTCTTAGCTGCAATGATTATTGTGGGTAGTGGTATTGGTTTGTATTACTACTTACGTGTGATGGTTGTGATGTATATGACTCCACCTGAAACTCCTCGTATTGATGCTGATGCACATTGGGGACAAAAAGTGGGTGGTTTGATGGTATTAGCTGCTGCTGCATTAGTGATTATTTTGGGTGTATATCCAGATCCAATGATTAATTTGGCATTAAAAGCAGAAATTTTATCTCCATTACATTTCATGCTTTCGCAACAACAATAATTCTTGTGTACAAAAAAGCCTCCAAATATGGAGGCTTTTTTTTATTGATAGTTAAAAAAAGATTATAATAAATACGTTTTTATATTTTTAGGTAACATCTGTGGCCATTCAAGAAATTCGTCACCCACTTATTCGTCATAAATTAGGTTTATTACGTCGTGCTGACATCAGTACTAAGAATTTCCGTGAGCTTGCTCAAGAAGTGACTATGTTGTTGACATATGAAGCAACGAAAGATTTACCAGTTGTGGATTGCGAAATTGATGGATGGGCTGGAACTGTTACTACTCAGCGTATTGCTGGTAAAAAAATAACGATTGTACCGATTTTACGTGCTGGTATCGGTATGCTTGATGGCGTACTTAATCTGATTCCAAGTGCAAAAGTAAGTGTGTTAGGTCTTGAGCGCGATGAAGCCACTCTTGAAGTACGTACTTACTATAAAAAGTTAGTTCCAGATGTTGCTAACCGTATTGCAATGATTATTGATCCAATGCTTGCAACAGGTAACTCTTTGGTTGCTGCAATTGATGTGTTAAAGGCAAGTGGATGTAAAGATATCCGTGTTATGGTATTGGTTGCAGCTCCTGAAGGAATTGCAAAGGTAGAAGCAGCGCATCCTGATATTGAGCTTTATACTGCATCTATTGATGATGGCTTAAATGAGCAAGGCTATATTGTTCCTGGTTTAGGCGATGCCGGTGACAAGATTTTTGGTAGTGTTCAAAAAGATTAATTTTTGACATAACGATAAAAAGAGACTTCATCAAACCGTATGTTTTTAAGGGCGGAATTGAAAGTCTCTTTTTATTTAGTGTGATGACTGGATTGGAAAAGTAGGGGAAAGATCATGAAACAAGAGTTTTATATTGGAAGGGTAAAACAATATAACCCCGATAAGGGTTTTGGTTTTATTTCAACCACTGAAGGAGATATTTTCTTTCATATTTCTGATTTCCCTGCATCAGAAGGTGAACCGAAAAGAAATGAAAAAGTGAGATTTCTTGCGGCAGACAATCAGGGGAAATTTAAAGCGATCAAAATTGAACGTGTTGATCCAAACCCTGCTAAAACCAAGAAGAATAAAATTGCGGATCACAATAAAGCGATCACAAGTGAGTTATTGTCAAATTTCCGACGTTAATAATGAACTAAATCTTATCGATGGAAGTACCTACGTAATGCATTAGGAAACTACTTTGCTAGCACTTAGAAAGATTAAATGATTTAGAATTAAGGGAGATATAATTTTCCCTTAATTTTCTTAAAAATGAATAATAAGATTAAAAAAATGGGGAAGTATGATTCAACGGGTAAAAATTAAACGCAGCAAATTCAAGCTGAGTTCAAGTGAATACATTAGTATATTTATCGTTGGCATCTTGGTTATAGTTGCCTGTGTGAGTTTCACGGTATTGCATTATCGTCAGCAGGCTCAGCAACGTGCATCACATGAAAAAGTGCAGTTATTAATACAGCAACAGAAGACGATTATTGAAGCACAGCGTGCAGCTTTGGGTAAATTACCGGATGTCCAGCTTTCTGAAAAAACGAAAAAGGCTTTAGCACTTACATCTGAAAGAGCCCCAGAACGGGTAAATGATGAAACATCGGCTTTTCATTGTGATGGGCGTGAACATTGTTCGCAAATGCATTCTTTAGAAGAGGCACGTTGGTTTGTACGAAATTGCCCGAACACTAAAATGGATGGTGATCATGACGGTGAGCCATGTGAAAATGACTCTAGATGGCATTAGAAAATCAGGCTTTAAGCCTGATCTTCATCGCAGAACTTTAAAAATGCTTTGAGGCCCGGCCCTTGATATTTCTGGCGATGTACCAGCATATAAAGCGGACGAGTCAGCTGCCAAAATGGTGTATCTAAAATAACAAGCTGACCTTTTTCACTTAAAGGTTCAATTGCTAATCTAGAAATACAAGACATTCCTAAACCACCAGCCACTATTTTTAAGATTGCTTCATTGTGACCAAGCGTTAAACGAATGTTGGCATCTGGTAGATCTTGCAAAATTGCATTATCAAAGACTTCACGCGTACCTGAACCTTCTTCACGTAAGATCCATTCTACTTCGTGAAAATCTTGAGGAGTAAGGGGGCGATTTAAACGTGTTAAAGGATGATCTGGGGAACAACACACTGCTAGCTCGTCATCACGCCAATGAATACATTGAAGTTGAGGTAAGTGACAAGAACCTTCAATTAAAGCTAAATCTAATTGGAACTGATTTACAGCTTCAATCATTTGGCGTGTATTACCTACTTGAAGTTGTAAATGTGCTTGCGGATGACGTTGTAAAAAGCTGGCCATTAAGTCAGGCATTAAATAGTCACTGATGGTTAAGGTCGCCCCAATACGAAGGTCAATACTTTGTAATTCCCCCTTGGCAGCTTGTTCAAACGCTTCACAACGCCCCAAGATTTCTAATGCTTGTGGAAGTAAAAAACGTCCAAGATCATTAAGCTGTAAGCGCTTACCTAAACGATCAAATAAAGGAGCACCTAAGCCGTCTTCTAAATCGGCTAAAGCCATACTTGCTGCACTTTGCGTCAGTCTGACCGCATCACTGGCTTTAGTAACGGTTCCTTCTTGGGCGACTGCTACAAAAACAGCCAACTGGCGTAATGTCATCCGCATGTTTAAAAAGCCTTAACGTTTAAAAGTATTCATTATTTCGGCTGTCATGCTAACATGAGCGCACTATTTCATGCCACGTTGAAATCATGTCAATTGAAAAATTTAGCGTAGAAAAAGTTTTATCAGTTCATCGTTGGACCCCAACACTTTTCAGCTTTACCATGACTCGCCCTTCGCATTTTAAATTTACCGCAGGTCAGTTTGCGCGTATAGGTTTAAAAGTAGGTGACGAACTGGTTGTTCGTGCTTATTCAGTGGTGTCTTCTCCATTTGATGAAACGCTAGAGTTCTTCTCAATTGTTGTACCAGACGGTGCCTTCACTTCGAATTTACAGCATTTGCAAGTCGGTGATGAGCTTTATTTGGAAAAAATTCCATATGGATACCTGACTTTGGCACGCTATCAGCAACCTTTGCCGCATGATTTATGGTTGTTGGCAACAGGTACAGGGTTGGCTCCATTTTTGTCGATGCTACAAGACTTTGAAACTTGGTCTAATTATCAAAAGATTAATTTGGTCTATAGTGTCCGTACAGCAGATGAATTGGCTTATGTCGATCGTATTAAAGAAATTGCTGAAACGTTTGGGGAAGGGCATAGCGGTTTTAAATTTATTCCGATTATTACTCGAGATCCATCTGCGCTGTTGCATGAGCGCTTACCTGTATTAATCGAAAATGGTGAGTTAGAAAAAGCAGCAGGTTTGGAACTTAACTCAGCAACCAGTCATGTCATGTTATGTGGAAACCCACAAATGGTTGACGATACCAAAGAAGCTTTAAAACGCCGTGGTTTGACGATGAATCGTCGTGGTGAGGGAAATATTGCTGTAGAGAATTATTGGTAAAACTGAAAGTAAAAATATTTTAAGAAAGTTTTTTATGGATATGTTTATTAATGGACAAACATATCCATAAATTCACGAATTTCTGAAATCGCACTGTCGACATCTGTTGAAAGCCAAGTTGGTTCAAACAGACCTGCATAATATTCAAGACGATCTTGAGGAACAACCAAGCGAACAGGGCAGTCTTCTTCAAGTAAACGCCAAGGTAAAATAGGGACTTCATTGTCCAGAAATACATTGATATTACGAATATCAACAATCATCGCATTAACACATTCAGGGAATGGCATAACCGAGAACTCTTCGGTACGGCGACGGAAATACTCAAGATCACCCCATTTGAGCTCATAGCTTGGCTTATTAAATTCAATAATACCAATGAGATGGTCATCTCTTGTCTGATGCAAATAACATTGATGTGTGACGTCAGTGTCGAGATCAAGAGTTACGCTTTGCTGACGATACATCATAAAATTGAGTAGCTTTAAAACAAGGGGGCTTATTATAGCCTATTTTATAAAAAGTAAGCGCTAAAACATATTGTATTACAAATCGAACTTCGAAGAAGATAATGAATAAAATGAGATTATATTTTTAAAGTCAAAATTAATGTGGCTAAATTTTATACTAAATTTATTATTTTAAAAGTAGAGTTTTGCAACCATAGTCACCTTCGCATAATGCTTTTTCACACAATGCAACAAATCAAATTGTTATGATGAATATATAGTTAATGATAATAGAAGAGGGGAAAGAAGATGCATGATTTTTCAAAACCACCTCATGTGACGAGTCCCGAAGAGACGGCAAAAAAAAGAAGATTGCCAGTTTATATTTTAATTATTGTAGGGCTTTTTCTTCTTGCGCTTATTGTTTATATGGTTTCTGAACATAACCAATCGCCAAAACAAGAAGGGGCTTTTCAACATGAGACTACACCACATGTCATGATGGGTACTTCTGATCTGAAAACTTACAAAGGATAGTAAGCCCAACAGTATATCTCGATAGAAAGCCTTTAGGATGTGTCCTGAAGGCTTTTTTTGCAATCTTTTGCATCAATTTGTTGTATTTATGCAGAAGGATGTTGATTGAAAAATATTCAAAACATAAGGTGACATAGACCGCATTTATCGTCATTTTTTTACAACGAACTGGTGTTTTTCATTTACTGATAACACTGAAAAGAACATAACAATTGAGGACATAACAATATGAATGAATTTTTTAATGGGCCTCGCGGCGCTCAGTTTGATGCGATGTATTACTGGGATCAGTTTCATCCTATTTTAGCTGCAATTGTCATCTTACTGGTTGGCTGGATAATCGCTTTATTAGTTGCAGCAGGGGTAAAAAAACTTCTGCAAAAATTAAATACAAATGCCAAATTATCTTCAGCTACAGGACGTACTCCTAATATAGAAGGCCTCGTCTCCAAAGTCATATTCTGGTTTATTCTGATTCTTGCTGTTGTTGCTGCTTTAAATGTGCTCAACATCAGTGGAGTGAGTGGACCATTTAGCAATATGGTGAATCAGGTACTCGTCTATATTCCAAATATTATTGCTGCCGTGGTGGTGGGTTTCATTGGTTGGATCGTTGCTCGACTGGTGCGGGCGGGAATTACCAATGTGCTATCCAGAACGCAACTCGATGACAAATTAAGTAGTGAAGTAGGGGTAGGGGGAATCAGTCAGAATATTGGTGAAATTCTTTACTGGCTTGTATTATTACTTTTCCTTCCTATTGTACTCTCAATCTTAGGGTTAACAGGTTTACTTATTCCTGTTCAAAATATGGTAAATGAGGCAATTGCCTTCTTACCAAATATCTTTATTGCTGGCGTTATCGTTTTTGTTGGCTATATCTTGGCAAAAATTGTACGTGGTATTGTTGAAGGCTTAATCAATAGCTTAGGCGTCCAAGCGCAAGCTGAAAAAATTGGTCTTTTCAAAAGCTCTAATGTAGGCAAATTTTTAGGTTCATTTGTTTTTGCCATTATTATCATTACGACATTAATTGTGGCATTTGAAGCTTTAGGTATTGAGACAATTTCTCAGCCAGCGACAGCAATGCTCAATGAAATCTTGCAAGCGATTCCAAACATTATTGCTGCTGGTTTAATTTTACTGGTTGCTTATATTGTTTCTCGTTTTGTTGGACGCTTGGTTGCCGAACTTATTGCAGGAACAGGTGTTGATGAAATCCCTGCAAAATTAGATGTACAACGCTTTTTCGGTCAAACTAAAGTTTCTGGTGCTGTTGGCTGGTTAATCGTGTTCTTTACCATGTTGTTTGCAGTTTCAGAAGCTGCTGACCGTCTTGGCTTTGAACAGATTAGTGGTCTAATCGCAATGTTTATCCACTTCGGTGCAAACATTCTATTGGGCGCTGTGATTTTGGTGATTGGTTTCTGGCTTGCCAATGTTGTGGCGAACGTAGTTCAACGCGGTGAATATAACAGTTCGCGTTGGTTAGGTAGTTTGGTTCGTGTCTTAATTATTGGCTTAGTCCTTGCGCTTGGTTTAAAAGCGATGGGTATTGCTGATTCGATTGTGAATCTTGCATTTGGCTTAACCCTAGGTGCAGTTGCAGTGGCTTTCGCGCTTGCATTTGGTTTAGGTGGTCGTCAACCAGCGGAAAGACTATTGTCTGACTTGCTCGATAAAGCGAAAAAAGAAGCTAATCAACCAAATCCTTTATATCAACCACCTTCTACTACAACAGCAAGTACGTCTTCGGCTTCAACTTCGCCAACAACTACCACTTCATCATCAACTGTTTCATCTGATGCAAAACCAGCTGATTCTGCACAAGTAAATCCATCACAACCACCAGTAAATAAACCTTTTGGTTCTACTGGCGAAAATGATGAAATTTAGTAGGTGTAACTAATTTTCAGATAAACAGTACAAAAAATCTTTGATTTTTGTGATAAGTTCGACCACTCTATATTGAGTGGTCGTTCTGTCTTTGACAGCTATAAAAACAAATAAGTGAGGAAAATACGATGAAAAAGCCTGGTCGTTTTTTAGCACCTGTTGTAATTGCTGGGATTACCGTTGGTTTTTTAGCAAGTGCTTATAAATTTGTGTTTAGCAAATCCGATTCATCAAAACAGGCAACAACGCATACACGTGATGCTGAAAAATCATCAAGTGAAGCGAAAGCAGCAAATTAGCTTATTCGGCATTTAAACATATTGTGCTGCTGCATAAGCAGAAGACCAAGCCCATTGGAAGTTATAACCTCCTAAATGGCCGGTCACATCCAGTACTTCTCCAATAAAGAACAGTCCTTTCTGCTTTTTGCTTTCAAGTGTTTTTGATGAAACTTCAGTTGTATCAATCCCACCTAAAGTCACTTCGGCAGTACGATATCCTTCAGTGCCTGATGGTTTAACCGCAAAGCCATGTAACTGCTCGGCAATATGCTCTAGCTGTGCATCACTGATATTACCAATCGCCGTTTCGCTATGCTCTGGCCATATGAGTTGTTGTAGCTCTTGTACAATACTTTTCGCCGTAAATTCGTTCAAAAGGGTGCGCAATAAAACCTTAGGTTGTGCTTTCTTTTTATCTTTTAAATAAGCTGCCAAATCTTGGCTTGGGAAAAAGTCAATTTTAAAACTTTCCCCAGTATTCCAATAGTTAGAAAGCTGTAAAGAACTTGGCCCACTTAAGCCACGATGGGTAAATAATAACGCTTCAGTAAAGCTATTTTTTGAGTTGCTTAACGTGACATCTAAAGCGTTACCACTTAAGCGTGTGGTGACTTCTTTAATATGATCCGAAAAAGTAAATGGGACTAAACCAGCACGGGTTGGGAAAACTGTATGTCCAAATTTTTGTGCTAGTTCATAGCCAAACCCAGAACCGCCCAAAGTCGGAATAGATAAGCCGCCTGTAGCAACAACTAATGACTCACAGCTAAAACGACCTTGGTTGGTGTGTACAGAAAAACCGCCTTGTTCTAATGGGTCGATCTGTCCAACTTCACAATGGGTTTGGATATCAACGTTATTGGTTTTATCACATTCACTCACTAGCATCTCTAAAATTTCTTTAGCGCCGTTTAACGTAAATAATTGCCCGTGTTTTCGTTCTTCATATGCAATTCCATAATCACACACCAGACCAATAAAGTCCCAGTTGCTATAACGTGATAGGGCAGAAATGACAAAATGTGGATTATGAGAAATATAGTTGTCAGGCTCTACATACAGGTTGGTAAAGTTACATTTCCCACCGCCCGACATTAAAATCTTTTTACCAATTTTGTTGGCTTTTTCTAAAATTAAAACCGAGCGTCCTCGTTTAGCAGCATGTGCAGCCAACATGAGTCCAGAAGCACCTGCACCTAAGACAATGACATCGACATGACTGTTAGACATAAGAGATTCTCGATTAATCGTGAAAATTAAAAAGGGGCATATACTACCATGTCAGCACTTACTCGTGCTAAAGACATTTATTGCGTAGAGAAAACGTTAGCTAAAAGTGAGTGAATTATTGGTGTGATTTATTTCTTATATCTGCCTGTAAACCACCAGAATGAATAGCCAAAATACGAGTTCCTTCAGAAAAGTAATTATTCTTTATAAGGTCAAACAGACCGAACATCATTTTTCCCGTATAGATCGGTTCAAGAGGCACGGCATATTGCTTTTCAAAACCTTCAATAAATGCAAATAGTTCAGGTGACGTTTTCGCATAACCACCGCAACAATAAGCATCTGTCAGCGACCAATTCTGTTTTTTAGTCCACTGTTGAATCTCTTGTTGTAAAAAGTCACCTTTTAAAGCCGAAAACCCTAAAACTTTTTGATGTGCTGAACTTCGTTCAATGAGCCCTGAAATTGTTCCGCCAGTTCCCACTGCACAGCAAATCACATCGTATTGCTTTAAATCACTCTGACTAAGCATTTCCTGACAACCTTGTACTGCTAGCTCATTAGAACCACCTTCAGGAATAATGAAAGTTTCAGGAAATTGAAGATGTAACTGTTGAAGATAGTTTTCATCATTTCTCAAATGATATTCATTGCGTGAGACAAAATGTAGCTGCATTCCCAAACTTTGAGCTTTTGCCAAGGTGGGGTTAAGAGGCTTACTCGCTAACTCTTCACCGCGAATAATTCCAATACTATGTAAACCAAAAAGATGAGCTGCATAAGCAGTTGCAGCAATATGATTTGAATAAGCCCCACCAAAAGTCAAAATAGTTGATAGGCCTTGTTGTTTTGCGGCAAGCAGATTGTATTTTAGTTTGAAAAATTTATTGCCCGAAATTTGAGGGTGAATTAGATCTACTCTTTTAATGTCGAGATGAACAGATGAGGGGAGTTCAATGTGCTGATAGGAAATAGGCTGGGCAATGTGATCAAACATTAGAAATTGAGGAAAATAATGAATGATCACATTGTAGCTTTTTCAAGAGAACTTTAAAAAGCTGATTAAGAGCTTGTATCGACAGAAGTAATCACTGACATGCCAGGGCGTAAGTGTTCCATTCCTTCCTGATTTGGGTCTATGGTGATACGTACGGCAATACGTTGAACAACTTTGGTAAAGTTTCCTGTCGCATTGTCTGGCTTTAAAACACTAAACTCGGAACCCGCAGCAGGTGAGATTTGTTCAACATGTCCTGTAAATTTCTTGTGATTCATTGCATCGACTGTAAACCATGCTTTTTGACCAATTCGCATATTGGCAATTTGGGTTTCTTTAAAGTTAGCAATCACCCAAGTTTGCTGTGGAATTAAGTAGAGTAACTGTGAGCCTGCTGCTACATATTGCCCAACGCGAGGGTTTACTTCACCAAGTTGACCATCCATTGGAGCAACAATGACACTGTAGTCTTTGGTGGTTTGCGCTTGGTCTAACTGTGCTTTAGCACTTGAAACTTGTGCTTCTAAGCCAGCTTCTGCGACCTGTGCGGTTTTTAAAGCCTCTTTTGCAACTAAAACATTGGCTTCTGCTTGCTTAAGTGCTGCAAGGTTATTTTCAGCATCTGCCGCGGCCTTATCTTGCTCAGATTTAGAAGCTGCTCCACTATTTCCTAACTGTTGATAACGTCTAAGCTGTGCCAAAGAGAGTTCGTATTGAGCTTTCACTTGATCTACTTTGGCTTGTGCAGCAACAATATCAGCCTGTTTTTGAGCGATGGATTGGGTTTGGTTGGCTAAAGTATTTTTAGCTTGTTCAACTCCAGAAGCCGCTTGAGTTACTTTTTGGTCATAAGTAGTTGCGTCAATATGCATGAGCACTTGACCCTTTTTAACGTGGTCAAAGTCTTTTACCAATACATCTTTAACATAGCCATTAATTTGTGACGATAAAACAGTGGTTTTACCTTTGACATAACTATTGTCAGTTTGTTGGACACTCGTGGCAAAAGGTCCGATTCTCCATGCCCATAAAATCACTAAAATACCAATAATAAGCACACCCAACATCCATAATAGTGTTGAGCGTTTTGTCGGAATCAGTTTACTTGCAGGTGCAGGTGCAGGTGTTGGCTCGTTGGCAGGTACCTGAGCAGGTGTTTGTTCCGGTTTGTTTTGATCATCTGACATATATCAATCTCAATTTCTATTTCATCAATAACAAAAGCCTTTAAGGGCGGCTAATTCCTCTGCGTTGTAGATATTTGCTACGCGCAATATTAAATCCACCCCATAAGAGCAGTGCGATAGCAAAAATACCGTTTAACGCAATAACATCATTGTAGGCACGCACTTGTGCTTCACGGGTGACCACTTGATTGAGTGTACGCATGGCCTGAGTCGTTTGTAATGCTGGGTCATTTGTTGTGATGGCTGCACTACGTTGATAGGTGGAGAGCCTCTGAGAAACTAACGGGTCGGATTGTTCTAAATCTTTAATAATCTCGACTTGATAGTTTTGCGTGCGGTGTTGTTGATAGGTCGAGAAGAAGGAAGACCCGACCAAGCCACCAAAGGTTTGAGTTGCAGAGAACAGCACAATAAAAGTCACTACATACGAAGGACCTTTAGCCAAAGTTTGGGCAAAGCCAATAAGCAGTAAAGGCCCAATAAATAAACCACCTGCGAAACCTACTAGGAACTGACTTGCAAAGAAGTTCACTGGTCGAACATCACTGGTTAAGTGATAATCTAGTCCACAGGCAACCAGAATTAAGAACTCTGCAAAAAGTAAGTGAAAGATAATTCGTTCACGTGAAAAAGTCAGTGCACTAAATAAGGTTCCACTTAAAATCCCGATGAATATCACAACATAAAGCGGTACAAACTGATCAGGCCCCATTCCCATGGCTTTTAAAAAATTAACAGCAGCATAGCTTTGCTCTGACATTAGAAGTCGAATAGCAAAAGCACCAAAAATGAAACGCAAGGTCGAAGAAGCACCTAACCAGCGTGTCATAATTAATGGATTGGCTCGATAGTGTTCATAGAGCAAACCAAGAACAACTAAGCTAAAGCCAGCAATTAAAACGTAAGCAAGCCATTCACTGTTAAACCACCATAAAATTGGGCCCTGTGTGAGCACAATACATAAGCATGCAAAACCGGGAGCCAGTAAAGCAAAGGTGAAGAAATCCTGCTTCTCAAAAACATAGATTCTTAAGCTACGCGGTAATTTCAATGAAACAACCATCGCTAAACAGCAAAGTGCTAAACCAAGTTCAAAGGTATATAAAACAGACCAACTGTCTGTACTGACTAGGAATGGAGAAATAATCCAAGCGAGAGGTACCCCTAACTGCTGAAAACCGAAGGCGATATATATACCTTTTGCCATGTCTGCTTTTTTAAAAGCTTGCATGGTGTAATACATACCTAAAGAGCTGAGAGGTGCTCCTGCTAAACCCGCGACAACCCGTGCGAATAGAGCCATTTCATAGGTATGCACAAAAATATGTAAAACCAGCACGGCAATAAAAATAACCAGCCCTATTTCCGAAAATACTCTCAGGCCATACTGTTGTCGGGCTTTAAACAAAATCAGGTTTGAGCTGACATTTGCCATGACATAAGCAGCAGGGAGCCAAGCAGCTTCGGAAGGGGTTAGGCCATACTCACCTTGAATTAAAGGCAAATTTGCCGTAATAAAGCCATTACTTAAGCTTGCCGAAAGGGCGATAAATAAACCAATAAAAAAGTAAATAAATCGTTTAGGTACAGAGTGAGCAATAGCTGCCGGTGAACCAGGTAGAGTCGGTTGCTCTTCTGGTGTCCAGTCGGGTGGTGTTTCTAAATAACGAGGCGTTTTACTCATTCTATCCCTCGAATTTTTTGTACTTGAATACCATGAATTAGTAATTCAATTGCTCGTTTTGCTAAGCGAGTTTGTTCTTCTGGCTCATGTCCTTGAAATGAAGAACCCAACATTGCAGTGATCATTGCATAGTCATTGGCAGTGAGATCAGCTCGGCACAGTTTTTGTTCTATCGCATTTTCAATCAGTGGGTTAAGTGCATTATTTCGCCGTTCATAAATTTTTAACATAATTGGATCTTGTCGATCAATCACTCTCCAAAAATCTTGCAAAATTGCAAGTTTAGGAAGTTGTGCAATATGTCCTTCAATTAAACGAAATAAACCATCCTCGAATTGTTGAAAATGAGCAGCTTTTTGCTCTAGCTGTGTAATCGCACGTTCTAAAAGGGCGCTAATTAAAGCCTTGCGGTCACAAAAGTTGCGGTAGAACGTCGCTCTACCTACACCTGCATGGTCAATCACGACTTGTAGAGGGACATTAATACCATGAATACGAAAGCATTCCTCGGCTGCATTGAGTAATTCATCCCGATTATGGGCTGCAATTTTTTGACGTTTACTCATGTCACTGATTTGGAAGATTTAAAGATGATATATTTAACGGACATTTTTGTCCGTTGTGAATAGCTAAATTGTAAAAACATGAAAATTCAATTTTTATAATTTATCTCTTTTTCATTTTTATATGTGTCATAAAAAGCTGCTAGAATATCGCGCAATTGCATGATGCTAGGTCAATACAATGTTTGAGTCCCTTATTCCTCTTTTTTCAATTGCGATGGCATTGATGCTTGGAGCAATAAGTCCTGGGCCGAGCTTTATTTACGTAGCACAAAATTCAATTTCTAAATCACGTAAACATGGTTTGTTTACAGCTTTAGGCACAGGTACAGGTGCAGCTCTTTTTGGTTTTCTAGCTGTTATGGGGTTGCAGGCAGTTTTACTGGCTGTACCTTCAGCATATTTAATTTTAAAAATTGGTGGTGGGCTGTATTTGCTTTGGCTGGCTTTTAAAATTATTAAACATGCCAAAGAACCAATTGCCATGGAAAATGATGGCAAATCAAAAATGACCTATAAACAGGCATATCGTTATGGCCTTATTACCCAGTTAAGCAACCCGAAAATTGCAGTTGTTCTAGCGAGTGTATTTACTGCTTTATTGCCAAAAGAAATCCCAAATTACTACTATGTCGCATTACCAGTAATTTGTTTTATGATTGATGCAGGGTGGTATTCATGTGTTGCAATGCTACTCTCTTCAGAGAAGCCTAGAACAATGTACTTAAAAGCAAAAACTGGCGTTGACCGAGTAGCTGGAAGTATTGTGAGTGTATTAGGCTTAAAATTAATTTTCTTCAAATGATAAGTCTTTAATTAAAATATCTAAAAAATCCAAAGCCAGCTATTTATAGGCTGGCTTTATTTTTGAGTAAAATATATACAAATTGAAATATCTTTTTTAGTACTTAACCATTTAAAAAGTGGTAACTTAATAAATAAAACAAAAAGAAATGAGGGTCACGTTATGAAAAAACTAATGGTGAGCATTTCTGTAGTTTTTCTCATCTTAACTACAGGATGTGAGATGAGAACCATGAGCAAGCAACAGCCAGCAAATGAGCGAACCATGAGTATTGTTGGTACACCTGTTCATGAAAAAGATTACAAAATTTCTGATTTACAAGCCCATAATCATGAGCAATCCAACTATTAAGTTACTCACAGCTTGCATCACTTACTGCATTTTAAAGGTAGTAAGTGCATGTGAGCCTGCATCTTTGGATTGGAAGCTTTTTCAGGAAAAATATGATGTAAATCATGATGGCTTGTACAGCTTAAAAGAGTTTCAACAGGTACAAGATTTCTATCCTTATCATTGGCCTACGGATAAGCGTTTTCAGGGAGAGAATAAGCAAACAGAACTATTTCATTATTTAGATGAAAATAAGAATGGCTATTTAACCAATGAGGAGTTGGGGAATATACACGTTTTACTTAGTAACCCTTGTGAAGGGCGACCATGGGCATAATTTAAATCTTCTTATAGATGTTCCTTGAAAATTTATAGTTAAAAAAGCTCCCAATTTAGGGAGCTTTTTTATATGCAGGCGGATTAAGAAACTTTATCGCCAGGTTTCGCACCGCTATCTGGTGAGATAATAAAAATACCTTCACCATTTCCGGCAGCAAGTACCATACCGTTTGAAATACCAAAACGCATTTTACGTGGTGCAAGGTTAGCAACCATAACAACCAATTTACCTTTTAGGTCTTCTGGTGCATATTGACTACGAATACCACTAAATACGTTACGTGGTTCAGCTTCACCAACATCTAACGTCAATTGAAGTAATTTATCTGAACCTTCAACTGTACCAGCTTCAAGTACTTGAGCAACACGTAAGTCAACTTTTAAGAAATCTTCAATACCGATAATTTCAGCTTCACCAACTGCCGGAGTAGGCACTGCTTTTTTCTCAGCTGCTTTGTCTTTTTTCGCTGCCGCTTTTGTTGCTTCTGGAGCAGGAGCACCTAAAGACTCTTTAGAAGCATCAACCATAGCTGCAACAGCTTTTGGATCAACACGCTGCATGAGAGGTTGGAACTGCGCAATCTCATGGCTTACAAGAACTTGTTTGCGTGACTCGAAATCGAAGCTTTCAAGTTTTAAGAAATCTTGAACTTGCTTTGCCAAAGTTGGCAGAACTGGAGCCAAGTACACTGCAAGTTGACGGAATAAGTTGATACCCACAGAACATACATCAAGAACTTGTTGCTCTTGACCTTCTTGTTTAGCAAGAGCCCAAGGTTTTTTCTCATCAATATATTGGTTTGCACGGTCAGCAAGCGCCATAATTTCACGGATCGCCGTTGAGAATTCACGTGCTTCATATGCTTTAGCAATTGAATCGCCTGCATCAATAAAGCTTTGTACTAACTCAGATTCTGCACATTCAGCAGATAACGTATTGTTAAAGCTGCTATTGACGAATTTTGCACAGCGGCTAGCAATATTGACGACTTTACCGACTAAGTCTGAGTTTACTTTTTGAACAAAGTCATCAAGGTTCAAGTCAGAATCTTCAACTTTATCTGAAAGCTTAGAAGCAAAGTAGTAACGTAAATACTCTGGGTTTAAATGCTGTAAATACGTCTCGGCCTTAATGAAAGTACCGCGTGACTTAGACATTTTTTGTCCATTTACAGTCAAGAAACCATTTACAAACAAGCCTGTTGGGGTGCGATAGTTCGCGCCTTCAAGCATTGCAGGCCAGAACAAAGCATGGAAATAAACAATATCTTTACCAATGAAATGATAAACATCGTTTTGGCTGTCTTTTTTCCAGAAATCATCAAAGTTTAAATCTGGACGTTTCGCTTTGATATAGTTTTCAAAACTAGACATATAACCAATTGGGGCATCTACCCACACGTAGAAATATTTATTTGGTGCATCTGGAATTTCAAAACCAAAATATGGTGCATCACGAGAAATATCCCAGTCTGCTAAACCAGCTTCAAACCATTCATCTAACTTGTTCGCAATTGAAAGAGGTAAACGACCTTCATCACGCGTCCATTTTTGTAAATATTCAGAGAAGTTTGGAAGCTTGAAGAAATAGTGATCTGATGATTTTTCAACTGGTGTTGCACCACTTAAAGTTGAACGTGGGTTAAGTAACTCAGTCGCATTATAAGTTGTACCACACACTTCACATGAGTCGCCGTATTGATCTTCTGACTTACATTTCGGGCAGGTACCCTTAATGAAACGGTCAGACAAGAACATACCTTTTTCTGGGTCAAATAATTGAGTTACAGGGCGAACTGCAATATTTCCAGCTTCACGGTTTTTAATGTAGATATCTGTTGAGCGTGCTTTGTTTGCATCGCTATGTGTTGAATCGTAATGATCGAAATGTACGCCAAAACCGTCAAAATCACGAATGTGCTCTTTTTGAACATTCGCAATTTGCTCTTCTGGGCTAATACCATTCGCTTCGGCACGTAGCATAATCGCTGTACCGTGAGCATCATCCGCACATACATAAGTCACATCATGACCCATTGCTCGCATGGCACGAACCCAGATATCTGCCTGGATGTAACCGAGTAAATGACCCATATGAATTGGACCATTCGCATAAGGGAGGGCATTGGTGACTAAAATTTTACGCACGGATCTCATTCTCTCATTCGTATTTATAAGGTGGAAGATTTTAACTGATGAAGGAGGAAAAACAAAGCAACGCTTTGTCCGACTGTAAGACGAGAGCTGTGCTTGAGTGGTGGGATAAGCAAAGATTAATAATCTTTAGCTAAGCATAAGAGGCATCTATAAAAATGGATGTGAAGTCAAAAGCTGTTTCTCTTTAGAACAGATAAACAAATCAAAAAATATTTGAATCTTCCTGTATTGTCTTTGTTTCAAATTGCAGTTACGGTCAGAAAATAAACCATAACGATGTATAACTAATAACTTATTCAGGTAATTTTTTTAATTAACGATGAGGATAACAACGATGACTACTGAAAATAAATTAGACGAATTAAAGGCAAAAGCGGCAGATGTAAAAGTACAAGGCGAAAAAGCTTTGGACGATTTAAAAGAAAATGTAAAAGAGAAACAGGCTGCTGGTAAAGAAGCAGTTGAAGATAAAGTAGATGAGTTAAAGGCAAAAGCAGCAGATGCAAAAGTACAAGGCGAAAAAGCCTTGGATGATTTGAAGGACAATGTAAAAGAGAAACAAGCTGCTGCAAAAGAAGCAGTTGAAGATAAAGCCAGTGATTTGAAAGGTAAACTTGACGACGCTCAGCATAGTCTGCAAGACAAATTTGATCACTTGCGTACCGAAGCCGCCCATAAACTGGATGATGCTAAAGCCAAAGCAGTAGAATTAAAGGAAGAGGCTGCCTCAAAACTTGATGAGTTAAAAACTCAGGCAACTGCAAAGTTTGATGAATTGAAGAAGACAGCAACAGATAAACTCAATAAATTAAAAAATCACGACTCTGCTGAATAAGCTGATTTAAACCAAAATCCGTACTCCTCACTCAAATGATGAGGCTTTAAAATTAGCAATTATTCATTTCGAGTTGAGCGAGTGCGGATCAATACTGTTACACTAGCTCCAACAAGCTGTAATGATCTGTTTTTGGAGTAAACAATATGTCTTGGCTTTCTTCATTAAAGTCCGTTTTTTCACCTGCACAAGAAGTGAAAGAAGATGAAATCCAAACCGTACTCCAAAACTATTTACTACCGCATTCAAAAGATGCTTTAAAAGAGCGCATTAGTCAGCTCCAAGTTCAGGGGCGTGTATTACAACTTACTATTAATACATTTCCTGATGAAAAAGAGCATTTGCAGCAAATTCATGATGATTTGGCTGGTGCATTAGAAAAGTGCGGTATTGAAGAACTGAACTTACATGTAGTTCAACAAAAGCGTCCTGCACAAGAAAGTTCTGCTCATGGTTGTTCATCTAAAGCACCGAAAGAAAATTCAAACTTACCTCCTGTGCTTGATGCCTCACCAAAATCTGAGCAAGATCCAAACAATCCACCGATTCAGAAAGCCGCTCCGCAGCAAAGAGATGTTCCGCTTCATCCTCGAATTAAGAACGTTATTTTAGTTTCATCTGGTAAAGGTGGGGTTGGTAAATCGACCACTACTGTGAATTTAGCACTTGCCTTACAAAAAATGGGACTTAAGGTGGGGGTATTGGACGCTGATATCTATGGTCCAAGTATTCCAACCATGCTGGGTAATGCTGGCAAAACGCCTCTTATTGAAAGTGAAAATTTTGTACCTTTAGAGGCATACGGTATGGCTGTGCTTTCTATTGGACATTTAACAGGGGATAACAATACTCCTGTTGCATGGCGTGGACCAAAAGCAACTGGTGCTTTAATGCAATTGTTTAACCAAACACTTTGGCCAGATTTAGATGTATTGATGATTGATATGCCGCCGGGTACAGGCGATATTCAACTTACGCTTGCACAGCGTATTCCAGTAACTGGCTCAATCATTGTGACGACTCCGCAAAATGTTGCTTTGTTAGATGCCACCAAAGGAATTGAGTTGTTTAATAAAGTTGGCATACCAGTATTGGGTGTTGTTGAAAACATGTCGACTCATATTTGCTCTAACTGTGGGCACGAAGAACAAATTTTTGGTATTGGTGGCGGTGATAAGCTTTCCGAGCAATACCATATTCCATTATTAGGACGTTTGCCTTTAAATGCTCAAATTCGTGAGCATGCGGATCAGGGCAAACCAAGTGTTGTGGCAATGGATGATGCAGCTGATAGCTATATCGATATTGCTAAAGCAGTATGGCAACAGATTGAAAAAATTCCTCAACGCACGCGTGATGATAAACGAATCTTTTGATTTATTCGACCCGGCTTTAAGCCGGGTTTTTATTGTTTGGTTAAAAGAAAAATTTAAATTACTGAATCTAAATAACAAAGCTAAACTTGAAATTGGCATGTAGATTGCTACTTTACGCTTTTAAAAAGAAATAGGTGAGAAATGCAATTTAAATATACTTTTGGCGTTATCAGTTTATGTAGCGCTTTATTTTTGGTTGGATGTAACGACGACCATTCAACAGTGTCCCAAACAACGACAGTTGAAGAGCAAAAACAGAAATTACAGCCGATTATTATTCAAGGTGCCTTACCTGTAGAGTCAAAACAGATGGCTTCTAAATTACAGAATGTGACTGTTGAAACAGTAGGTGGGTGGACTTTCTGGAAAGGAACTCACAATGGCTATCCAATGATTATTTCTAAAACACGGATGGGTATGAGTAACTCTGCTGCTGCAACAGCTCTAGCCATTGAACGTTATAAACCGATTGCGATTATTAATCAGGGAACAGCAGGCGGTCATGACCCAGATCTACATGTTTACGATATTGTTTTAGGAAAATATGCGACCAATATTGGTGCGTTTAGAACGCCTAAACAACCATTAGGAGCTGGATCAAATTCACTCACTTGGGTTGAAGCATTTGACGTGTTGCCAACAGATGAGTCAGACCCAGAACCTATTGCGATTCGCAAATTTGAAGGCGATAAAGAATTATTAATGGCGGCACATAAAGTTCGTTATGACAAAGGTGAAGTAGTCGAGGGAACGATTGGATCGGCAGATGTTTGGAATAATGAGCTTGATCGTATTCAATTTTTCCATCAACGTTACGATACCTCTGTTGAGGAAATGGAAGCAGCTTCTGTTGCACAAATCGCAAGTCAGTTTAATGTTCCTTTCTTAGGAATTCGAATTTTATCTAATAATATTACCAATAATGGAGCGTATGACCCAGGTACTGGAGAGGCTTGCCAAGATTATGTGCTTAATGTCGCTGAAGAATATATGAAATCTAAACTAGCAAAATAATAGTTTAACTATAGGCAAGAAGATGGGTTCTTATAGGGCATCTTCTTGTTTTTTATAACCAGCTCTACTTTTCCAATTTCGAATGACCATCCAACGCCAGAAAACTTCGGTCACTACATACAGTATGATTGCAAATACAAATGCTTCAACTATAAGCCCAGACATTAAAATTTTAGCGAGACTAAAATCTATATGGCCATGACCAAAATGAGTAATCCACCTAGAAATCTGATGAAGTACACCTAAGAGCATCTTTTTATTGATCATATGTACATGATAAATATGCGAACCAAACCAGAAACCAGTATATAAAATGGGAACTAATGTGAGTGGGTTGCTGAGCCAAGCGAGCATTAGGCTAATAGGCAAATTCACTTCAAACAGCAATACCGCCATCACAATAAAAACACTATGAAAGGGAATAGGCAGTAAACCAAAAAACGTTCCTACAAAAACCGCTCGTGTAATCGATTTACGGTTGACATACCAAAGCACTGGATTAAGGGTTTTTTTCCCAAAAATCCTTAAAAATTTCATATTTGAAACTTTCTCTGGAGAAGGAAGCCAAGACTGAAAAAATTGCTTTGCCATAATCATAGGATAGTAGAGTCTGGTGACTCATATAAACACAAAAAAACAATATATTAATTGAAACTTATTGAAAGCTTAAAAATTAAACTTACTACGGTAATAATTCATTATAGATCTTTTCGACCTAAAAATAGATTTAAAATAAAAATACTTATATTACTTAATACAATTTGGCACGCAAAGCGCGACAACTGACTCTAAAGTTTTTTAGCTTAAATTTTTTAAAAATTACGTATCTATTTGTTTATTTGTTATTTTTTAATTTTACTGATTAATATTTTAAAAAATTGTCTTACAATTAGATTTTGCCTTCCAAAAAGATATCTATTAATCTGAGATGACTACATTGTGAGGTCATTCAATGATTTCATGGCTATTTATTGGCTTAGTTGCCACAATTTTACTTACCCCAGGCCCAACCAATACTTTACTCGCATCGTCAGGAGTACAGGTAGGTCTTAAGAAGTCTGCGAAATTAATTCCGGCAGAAGTTCTTGGATATGTAATTTCTATTTCAGCTTGGGGCATGCTAATAGGGAAAGTTTCTGCAACGCTTCCTTTCTTACCTCCTATGCTTAAATTGCTAAGCGCTTGTTACATTATTTTTTTAGCAATTAAGTTATGGCACACAGCCAATCAGCAACTTGAGTTAGATCAGCCAACGATTCGCCCGCGTGAGTTGTTCTGTGCAACTTTACTTAACCCTAAAGCATTACTTTTTGCTTCAGCTATTTTCCCTGTTGCAGCATGGACTGATTTTCATATTTATCTCATTCATATGCTGGCTTATTTAGCGTTGATTACACCGATTGCGTTGTTCTGGATTTTCTTGGGTTCAATTTTGGCAGGCAATAAAGTACGTTGGTTAAATCAATCGAATTTACAAAAAACAGCCTCACTAGTTTTAGTTAGTTTCTCAATTCCGATTAGCTATTCTGCGTTATTAAACCTTTAAAACTCTTGCTGAGCTATTCTTATCGAGAAGAGTAGCTCAAGCGTTGTTTTCATAATTGCTTTTTTACGTTAAAGTACGTCGCAATCAATGAAATTACCTTTTGGATAGAAAATACATGGCTATTAAGTCTGATCGTTGGATTCGCGAAATGAGCGAAAAACACGGCATGATTGAACCTTATGCAGAGAATCAAGTCCGTTTTGATAAGAATGGCGAAAAATTGATTTCCTACGGGGTCTCTAGCTATGGTTATGACGTACGCTGTGCCCGCGAATTTAAAGTTTTCACTAACGTACATTCTGCAATTGTTGATCCGAAAAATTTTGATGATAAAAGTTTTATCGACATTGAATCTGACGTTTGTATTATTCCGCCAAACTCATTTGCTCTAGCACGTACCATTGAATATTTCCGTATTCCGCGTAATGTTTTAACTGTATGCTTGGGTAAATCAACTTATGCGCGCTGCGGTATTATTGTAAATGTGACTCCTTTAGAACCAGAATGGGAAGGTCACGTTACTTTAGAGTTTTCAAATACTACGAACTTACCTGCACGTATTTATGCGGGTGAAGGTGTAGCACAAATGCTTTTCTTTGAAAGCGATGAAGTTTGTGAAACGTCTTATAAAGACCGTGGTGGTAAATACCAAGGACAAACTGGCGTTACGCTTCCTAAAACCTAAGTTGTTTTAAAATTAGATTAAATTCTAAAAAATGGGTCACTTGAAGTGGCCCATTTTTGTTGAAAAATAAAGAAAGTGGCATTCATCGGAATATTTATAAATGAACGTTTTCTTTTGTAAAAAATGATATAAAATGATCAATAATTGATTTGTTTCTTTGAGTTGTATCACACAATTTAAATGGACTTAAATCATAAAAAGCAGATATCGGCATTTCTTTGTTTATTCAATTTAAGATTAGATTAAAGAAAGGGAAGCCAAATAAAAAGAAATTAAATTAGATTATGCCCCCAAGGATACGGAGGTCGGTCATGCGACAGTTTACGTCTCTTCATGTAGCTATTCTAGCACTTGGAAGTTTATACCTTTCTTCAGCTTATGCTGGTTCTACCTTGGTTCCAATGTCAGATGCTGAGTTGTCAGCTACTCGTGGCCAAGCCTTGATGAGTATGTCCTATATCGCACCTACCGATGCTGTAAGTAATTCAAGTACTAATGGAAATATAGGGTTTTATAAATTAAGTTTAGATGCTGATTTAGAGCTTAATGCAAATATACGTAAACTTCAGCTGGGGTGTGGTGGGGTTAACGGTGCTGGGGCATGTGATATCGATATTGATAATTTAAGTTTAAGTGGTATTTCTGATACCAATGATGGGCGCGCTGGCTCATCTGCAAAATTAAGTAATCCATTTATTGAATTTGCAATTAAAAACCCTAATAGCGCATCAACTCGTGAAGTATCAGGTATTCGATTAAGTGCGGAATCTATTCAAGGTCTTCTTTCATTTGGTACCGAAAATAGTACTTCACCAAATGGTATAAACTCATTTAGTGGTTATATGGTTACTCAAGCTACCGGTGGTACTGTAAGTACTTTACAGGCTGTTTCTGGGCAGGCAGGCTTGACACAAGCCAATTTGGGGACAGTTATTACTGGACGTGCCAAAGGAACACTATTAGGCTTAAATATTATTAACACTAATTTCCGTTCAACGGATTATGATTTAGGTTTAAGCTCTGCGTCAGGAAGCTTATCTTTACCTTCACAAGTTATTTCTGGTCAGCGTATTAATACTGCAAACTTGATAGGTACGGCTAATGTCAGTGGTATTAATCTGTCAGGTTCTATTAAAGCGGATACAGATTTAGGAATAACTATTGCGGGTAATTTAAGTGGTGTCATTAATAACTTGGGCGTAAATGTAGGGGTAAGTGAAAATCTGGGTTACATTCATAAGGTCAACTTAAATGGCACAGCAGCTTCTCTTTCTTTGCAAGGACAAAATTTAATGTGGCCTGGTGCCAAGTCTACTGCTCAAAGTGGCTGGTGGTTAGAACTATCCAATCCAATTGATATTGGTGACGTTACACCACAAGCACAAGTTAAGATTACTAATGATGTAGTACAAGCGACTTTAGGTAAAGTGAGTCAATATTTATATGATCATCCAGTAGACTGCGGAACTTTAGCTATTAATTGTTTGCTAGGTAATATTGATGCAGGTACAGTTGATTTAAAAGGTCAATATGTGCCTATGGCTTTGAATAATTTAGTTTTAAAGAATCAAAGCTTTGCCTCAAACTGTTATGGAAGTTTAAAGTTTTGTTAGGTATTAATAATACAAATATGATTTTTCATTTATCGGAAAAGTGAGTTTTTACGCCCTTTTTTTTGCATTTGAGTAAATATTGCGCATAATGGAAATGTAGAAGGGTTAGCAATATCTATTTAGATTTGCCTTCTAGTCTAAGGTGAAAAGGAAAAGTTCACTTAGCATCAAGGATTGTTAAAGAAAAATAAATATGGTGCACGGCATCGTATAAAACAGGAAGGTCAAGATGACTACACTTAATTATACGGTAAAGTTTCAAAAAACCGTTTTGGCAAGTTTAATTGGTCTTTTCATAAGCCAATCGAGTTTCGCTCTTGAAGAACTTTCTGATGCCGGTTTAAGTGAAACTACTGGTGAAGGTATCGCTATTTTACCTCAAAATACTTATATGGTATTTCGTGGAGCAGGTGCGAACGAAACCGCAAGTCAAATTTTAACTGACCGTACTAAAGATACAGGTTATATCAATTATGTACCTGTTGGGCCGTTAAGTATGACGGCGGCAGATACCAATAAAAATGGATCGATTGATTCTGGTGATCGTGCAGTAGGTAAAGCTGATATTTTTCTTTATGGCTTGGCGCTTTCCAAATCTGATAATGATACAACTACTCGCCTTGCTTCTACTGATGCAGCTGCTGCAATCTCAAGCTGGGGTACTGCTGTTAATCCTTGGATTTTTAAAGTTGCTACAGAAAATTCAGTGCCGAATTTTAGCACAACAAATTGTAGTGGCGTGACTGATCCATCTTGTCAAGTAACCTATTTGTCTTTGGAAGCTCCATTGTATGAGGTTGGTACCAAAGACGTAGCTGGTATTGATGCATATAAGCTTAAATTAGGTCTTTGGACAGATATTTTTGTTCGAAATCCAAATAAAATAAATGGTGCATCTGATCAATTTAATTATGGGGATTCAAATGGTTTAATTGGTACGAGTATTGATGCAAGCCGTGCTAATCGCTTACGTTTACAGGGTATTTGGAATAATTTTAGTTTAAATGGTAGTCGTTTACAGCTCTTTCAAACTTTAGGCGGAGCAACATCCAGCGGAGGGATGAGCTCATTTTATAATAATACTTTAGGTGCCGCAGGTGTTATACGTCTAAATAGCGGTGATAGTCAGAATATAAAAGCCATAGTTTCATCTGCTCCTGTTACAGAGGCTTCCAGCACCTCGGCATGGACTTTAGTACATGCTGGTGCTAATTCTACATTGAGTACAAGTACTACAGGAGATTGTAATAATGGAGGTACAGGAAGTTTTGGTACATCAGCTGGTTGTCGTTATTATGTAGAGAAACGTACACGTACTGATAGCAAAACTGCTTCAAAAACATGGGATGCTTCAAGTTTATCGAATGCTGGAGTTCTAAGGTTAAGTACCCGTGAATCAAGTGATACTGGAAATATTCTTACACCTGCAATTAATGGTGGTGTAGCACCTACCTTTGATGGGAATGAAGGGCTTTATCTTTATAATCCAAATATTAATCTTGTATTAGGAACTTTATATCAGCCTTTAATTCTGAGTTCAGATGGTAAAAATTTTAGTATAGAAATTGCACGAATTGCCAATAAACCAGAAATATATAAACAAATCTATACAGATTATAGTGGTGCCGATACTTCTTATAAGGGCTCGACTTGTAATGTTTATCAATGTGGTGGTCAATTAACTTTAGGTGGTAAAAGTTATCAGGGCTATAATGCTACACACAGTAGTATTACTATAGGTACTGCTTATAGTGAAGATGGTGGAAAAACACTCAGAGCTTCAACTGATGAAGGTGCTCTAGGTATTTCATTTGGTAAGTTAAATTCAGGTACTGTGTCTCAAACTACCTATTCAAATCAAATGACAGAAGTACATTACAAGCAACGTGGTGTAAATACTCAGACATGGGTTCAGTCTTATAGTTGTACTTTATTCATTTGTGGTGCTGGTACAACAGGATATTTATATCAGTGGGAATATAATAATGGCTCGACACCTTGGGCAATTTTAGCTCCAACAACAAAGCCAGCTGATGCTACATGTTCTCCATCTATTGGGTGTAGTGGTACCTCTGGAACTACCCCTATGTATGGTTCTATTGCAAACCGTATTTGGGCAAACTCATCTGCTGTTTGGTTAACTGCTGGAAACAATGAAGTAAATAATTTAATTGGTTCAAATAATGGAATGACAGGGACCACTTTTCCCACTTTAAATCAGGCACCTACACCCATAATAAATGCTAGTCCAATAAATAATATGGGTTCAGCAGTCATTGATGGTGTTTTAATCCAACATTTAAAACTCACCACAAAAGGTCTATAAGAGGGGGATAATGCGATGAAAAAAATAACTGCTTTACTCCTTACTCTTTGTGCAACTGCAACTCATGCAGAATTACAAACTTTGGACAACGACGCTTTACAGGCGATTAACGGTCAAGCTGGTGCTGATTTGTCTTTAATGCTCAATTTAAACCAAACCAGTAACAGCATATTTGATAATGGCAGTGGCGGCGTTTGTGAAAACGTAGAGTTCTGCCATATTGGTTTAGCGATTAATAAACGTTTTGTGCAAGCGGATGCGACTAAGCCAAGCGGTTGGGCCGAAAATAGTGATAGTGGTAATAAGCTTTGGTTAGTGTTTAAAGGTGTTCAAGGAACTTTAAACATTCAAAAAATGGGTTTGGATGGTGCTGATTTGAAGTATCTTGATAAATCTAATACCGAAATTATAAAACCTGCTATTCAACTTAGTTTTAGTGCAGCACAACCAATTTTAATACGTAACTTTGGTTTTAATGCTTTATCCATTGAGCAAGATAACTTTACAAGTTCAACAACGACCCAAGGCTCGAGTACGAATATGTATGATTATGCATATTTCAAAAAACCAACGTATGCGGCGACTGCAAACAGTGCAACTCAGCAAGTGGCTACGGCGACACCTTCAGCCTACGACTATGGGCGTGAAACAGGTTTTATGGGTTTAATGATGAACGGCAACTTGGCTATTCAAGGAAAAGTCATGGTGTTTAGCTGTGATGGTAGCCATCCCCGTTGTTAACGGTTAATGTAGATTTCAAAGGAACTGAAGTGATGAACAAAAATAAAGAAAGTCACGGCTCAAAGTTTATTTTAAATACATTAACAGCCAGCATGTTGTTAGTGAGTGGACAAGTTTTTGCTTTAGAAGCTTTAACCGATGCCGATTTGAGTGCGGTCAATGGTCAAGATGGAATCTCGATTCAAACGACTTTCAACGAGATCAATGTTGATAATGCTTACTGGGATGACCATGCGGGAACGCCAACAAATGCTGATCAAGTTTTAAGAGCTCAAGCGAGCAGTGTAAAAATACAAAAAAGTAATGCATCTACACAAGCTTTAGGAACGAACTACCGTTTAGATGTGGGAAGTAATACGACTACAGGTAAAGCTGGGGTCGATTTTTCTATGCAAAGTAGTCCATCCCTCATTACGGTAAATAGCGTTAAGATTTGTAATAGTTCCGCTACATGCTCACCTACATTAGGACAGTTGGCTATCCAAACAACTTCACCTTTAAATTTAGCATTGACTACTCAAGACGGTTTATTTAGCCCAAATAGCCAGTCAAATATGACATTGGGGATAAATAACGCAAATATTTATTTAGGACAGTTAGATGCTCGTAGTCAGCTCAACCAACTAATTTTAAAGAATTTTAACTTTAATTTTGTGGGTAAAGGGGTCATGTTTATTGACCCTATCCGTGGTGTGGTTTTACAAACGAATACTGGAACAAATGTGGCTGCGGTTGGGCAAACCCCAAATAGTACTTATGGCTATGTCGATTTTAATCGGGTCGCTGATTCAGCTTCTGGTTTAACAGCGGGTACTTATGTTGATAGCAATGGTAAAGTGACTAATTCGGGTCTAAACATTGAAGTAATGCTTAGTTCCAATGTAGATAAAACCAATCCTTATGGGTTGGATGCGACCAATACACCGCAAAATTCAAAAGGTTTAATCCGACTTGGTGCAAGCGGACGTATGGTAAATAGTTATTTACAAGTCCGTGGTATGGATGGCTCTTCGGACATGACAACCTTAGGTACAGCAAATACTGCCTCAGGCACCACCTCAAGTAATAGTATTTTGGGTAATACGGGAATTGCCTTTCGTATGAAAGGTGAGTTCACTAAAGATAACGATTCTATGCTAGGCGCCGATGGCAAAGCCACGACTTTAGAAATTGGTGGGGCAGGGCTGAACGCCTATGGTTTCGAGTTTGGTAATTTAACTGGGTTGAACTCAGCTACGCGTGGTTATTTTGATAGCGGAAATATTTATTTAAATCTTGCCGATACAAAAACCTTATTAATGCCAAATAACGCGACATTAAATAGTATTCGTTTAGGATCTGGTACTTTAACAACCGCTGCCGATTATCAACATAATATTCACCGTGATACGGTGACTAATCCATTTAGTCTAATTCTTGGGATGCGTGGAGCAGAGTTTCAAGCATTTTCAAGACGAGGCCGTTTTACCACAAGTGCGAATGTCGCTGCTGCTAATCAATTTGCAGATAATGGTTTGAGTAACCAGTGGGGTTTGGCGTTACCTTTTTATAATTTAAATGCCAATGCTGCAGTTTATGGGGTAGATGCACCTGCGAATAGCGCTTTTTACTATACAAAAGATGCTAATGGTAGACCCGTTCAGAATGCTGTAGGTACCTCAGGAACGACTTCGCGTTTAGGATTTGGTGTCGCTGTTGGCACAACAGGGCGTGATGCAGGCGGTACAAAAACAACTTCAATTTTATTAATTGATGGTTCTCCAAATGCCAATAATGCGGGTAATCCTACCGACTATTACATGGGCTTACGTAATATCGATATGTTCCTCAAAGGTAATGGCACTATCGGTTTAGAAAATGGCAGTTTAAATATCGGTTTAAAAGATATGTTACTTGCCTTATCAACTGAAATTGCAGCGGGTTATTTACCAGGCGCTAAATATAAAACTTGTCCGGCAACAGGATCTTGTACTTCACCAATTGATAACTTTGCCAGAAATAATGACGTTTTATTTGGTCTTAAACTACGCTTAGGCGGTGATTTAAATTTATCGATTGTACCTAATAGTTCAATTGCTGATGGTAGTGCGCTCACTGTTTTGGGTGATTTTACAATGCCTGCTACAGCAACTGGAAACTCAGTCCAAATTAGTGATCCGATTGATGGCTCTGCAATTGGTTTTGAGAACATGACTGGTAAACTTGCGTTTAACACAGCATTAGTTGTGGGAAAAGACAATGCGAGCGGACTAGGCAAAGTTGGTGTAAATACCGCAGTGTACTTTAACCCTGATAAGAACATTGATGGTGCCTTACGAGTTAAAGATATTAATTTCTATCCACCTTCAACAGGGGCAGGCGCACGTTTAGGTGAACTTGCAATTACTGGTGGACGTTTAAATAGTAGCTTCAGTATTGTGCCGAGAAATGGTGCTTTTAACTAATAAAGAAAAGTGGCGATATCGCCACTTTTTATAAAAATTTATTTTGAATGTGATTGGATTTGCATTCGTCGGGTTATAGGGATAATTGTTTTGTACTCATATATTATTCTGATAATCTGAACAAATAATAAACGTTTGTCTCTTAAGGATTAGAGCAACATGAAAAATAAAAATATAGCCTGCTGGTTATTATTTGCCAGTAGTTCAAGTGTTTTTGCGATGCAGCCTTTAGATGACCAAAGTCTTTCAGCAACGACGGGTCAAAATGGTTTAACGCTAGGCATTCAGGCCGATAAAGTTAAATTTAATCAAGTCGCCTTGATTGATACCAATGGTATCGCTTCTACCTCTTACAATAGTAAAGCTGGTCTCGTCATTGCGGGGAACTCTACTAATCCCGTTCCAAGTATAGAATTTATTAAAGCGGCTGTATCGACCAATCCTTCTTTCAATATTGCTATAGATACCGATGCAGGTGCGGGTAAGCCTTTTGTGAACTTGGCTGTCACAATGGGAAGTGACATCAATGGTATTCGGCTTACACCATTTTCGGTTTATTTAGCGCCCAACACTTCAGTCTCTAGCCCTGCTGATTATGCGGTGACTAGTTATGCACCAAAATCAATTTTTAGCTCGGGAACAACGGTAAATACAGGAGTGAAAGAGCTGATTCGCTCTACTGGAAATTTGGATATTAACTTTGTACAGACCAATAAACCTCGTTTAAACATTCAATTGGGTCATGCTGCTCAGTCTGTCATGGTCAAATTTGGTGGAGCCATTCAATCGATTTGTTCTGCTGCATCTGGTTGTCCAATTACTTTAGTGTCTGATAATACCGGTGCGAATTTTGGATTTAAATTTGCAGGAACAAATTCATCTACAGGATTTGTTCTTGATGGGTTTTATGCTGGAGTTGACCCGACGGGGCTTACTTTTGGCAATACAGGTGTCTCGAGTAAATTTGATGCGTCACTTAACAATATAACTTTAGGAAATGCTGGAATACAAAGTCCAACAACATTTAATAATTTACCTAATGGGTCTATGGGGAGTTTTGGAGTTACGGGTGCTTCGGTAACCGACTTTAAAATGAAAGTAAGCGGTTTTTAAAAATAATCACTGAACCTGAAATACAAAAAAGAGGGTGGTTGTATAAACAGCCACCCTCTTTTATAAATTTTAAATAACTAGCTATGTGATGAACTGGTTTGTTCTAACTTTTGAACAATTTCATCTAAAGCTTTAATGCGTTTAACTTGGTCCCACAGTTCTTTGGCTTGAGGGTAGGCTTTGGTCATCATACCTAGCCATTGCTTATAACGGCCAACCATACCAATTTCTGTTTTGGCTTGACCATTTAAAAAACGGATTTGTAAGTCAACCAGTTGTTCCCAACTAAATAATGCCTCATCCATATTATTACGAATGCATTGGGTTAAGTCGGGGGTCGTCACAGCACCGCGACCAATCATTAAATCTTCACAACCAGATTGCTGTTGGCAGGCCTTTGCATCGGCATTGGTCCAGATTTCGCCGTTAGCAATGACATTAATTTTTAAAGCTTCTTTAATCGGTAGAATTTTTTCCCAGTAAGCAGGAGGGGTATAGCCATCTGCTTTCGTTCGCGCATGAACTGTTAACCAGCTTGCACCAGCATCTTCAACTGCATGGGCATTTTCCATAGTGTGGTTTTCATCGAGATAACCTAAACGCATTTTTGCTGATACAGGAATATGCGCTGGTACAGCATCGCGGACTGCTTTAATGAGCATATGTACCACGTCTGGTTCATCTAGAAGTACGGAACCACCGCGATGTCTATTTACGGTTTTTGCAGGGCAACCAAAATTAAGGTCGATTGCAGGAGCACCTAGTTCAACCACTTTTGCAGCATTTGCTGCCAGCATATCTGGGTTGTTCCCTAAGAACTGAACATGCACTGGTGTTCCAGCAGCTGTTTTACCGTCATTCTTTAACTCAGGACAAAAACTATAATAAATATGGTCGGGTAAAATGCTGTCTGTAACTCGAATAAACTCGGTTACACACCAGTCGAAATGACCAACAGATGTGAGCGTATCCCGCATGATCGGGTCAGTTAAACCTTCCATTGGAGCGAGTATGAGTTTCACAGTCTGAGTCACCTGATTAAAACAAAAACAGCGTTATACGGGATATGTATAACGCTGTCTAGTAGTGCTGAAATTTTAATTGTTTTATCGGCCTAATATCATTTCGAGTACAAATTTACTGCCAATAAAACCAATCGCTAAAAGGGCAAAACCAATGAGGGTAAAACGAATCGCTTTTTGACCGCGCCATCCAAGTTTGTAATGGCCAATCAGTAATGAACCATAAATAATCCATGAAATAATACTAAATACGGTTTTATGAGCGAGATGCTGAGCAAAGAAGCTATCAACTGTTAAGAAGCCAAATGCCAGAGCAATAGTTAATAAAATAAAACCAGTAATGATTAAGTCAAATAACAATGACTCCATGGCCTGAATAGGCGGGAGTAAGTTGACCCAAAAACGTTTTTTTTGTTTCTTTTTGAGTTCACGATTTTGGAACCATATCAAGATGGCATGTATGGTTGCCATGAGTAGAACTGCATAGGCAGAAAGTGAAAGAATAATATGAGTATCTAGGCCTAACGAATGCTGCTCAATAAACTGATTTGGTTTACTAAATGCAAAACCTAAAATAAGGCCAATAGCCGCTATAGGAATACCAAGTAAGTTTAAAGGTACAATTGGACGAAAAGTACTAAAAATTAAACTTAACAACAACATAAGCCATGATGTAAAAGAGACTAAATTAAAAACATCATAGTTAATTCCTAAAGGCGTCAGCATGGCATGGCATAAAACTGTGCCGTGCAGTAGCAGTGCCAAGGTCGTAACAAGAGCAAATAACCATGGGTTTGGTTCACGTTTTGACATTAAACGTATGAACAGATACCAGAAAGAAGTGGTATATGCGATGAGTGCCAAAATTGTGTAAACCAAGGGGAGGCTAATCATGTCAAACCTTTTTCAGGATTAATTCATCTAGATAAGATATAAATTCGCTGCGAACTAAAGTATCCTATAGCATTCTATGCATAAATTTTCTATTTCGAGAAAGATTTTTTTGCAACTAGCCATTTTAAGCGGATTTTGCAATGTTTGATACCTTAACAGAACGACTCACGCAGAGTTTAAGAAATGTTACTGGCTCAGGGCAGCTGACCGAAGACAATATTAAAGATACCTTACGTGAAGTACGTATGGCTCTTCTTGAAGCCGATGTCGCGTTACCTGTAACTCGTGAATTTATCGCGAAAGTTAAGGAAGAGGCATTGGGCCAAGAAGTGATGACCCAGTTATCTCCAGGCCAGGCATTTGTAAAAATTGTCTATGACGAACTCACCAAGATGATGGGTGATGCAAATGAAACACTGGATTTAAGTGCTAAGCCTCCAGTTGTGGTATTGCTTGCTGGTTTACAAGGTGCAGGTAAAACTACAACTGCTGCCAAGCTGGCACGTTTCTTAAAAGAACGTCAAAAGAAAAAAGTAATGACCGTTTCTGCCGACGTTTACCGTCCGGCAGCGATCAAACAGTTAGAAACTGTGTCAGCCGAAGTTGGCGCAGGCTTTATTCCTTCAGATCCTTCTGAAAAGCCAATTGACATCGTTAACCGTGCAATTGAACAGGCAAAAATCCAGTTTGCTGATGTGTTGATTGTCGATACGGCAGGTCGTTTACATGTCGATGAAGACATGATGGACGAAATCAAAGAATTGCATGCAGCAGTTAAGCCGACTGAAACTCTGTTCGTGGTTGATGCCATGACAGGTCAGGATGCTGCAAATACTGCTAAAGCCTTTAATGATGCATTAGCACTTACAGGTGTGATTCTTACTAAAACTGATGGTGATGCGCGTGGTGGTGCGGCACTTTCTGTACGTGCGATTACCGGTAAGCCAATCAAGTTCTTAGGTATGGGCGAAAAGCTTGATGCCTTAGAGCCATTCCATCCGGACCGTGTTGCTCAACGTATTTTAGGTATGGGTGACGTACTTTCTTTAGTCGAAGAAGTTGAACGTAAAATCGACAAAGAAAAAGCCGAGAAAATGGCGAAAAAATTGCAAAAAGGCGGTAGCTTCAACTTTGAAGATATGCTGATGCAATTTGAACAAATGAAAAAAATGGGCGGCATGATGGGCTTCTTAGACAAGTTGCCTGGCATGAGCGGTGCGGGAATTCAGCAAGCAATTGAGCAAGCGAACCCTGAAAAACAAGTCAAAAAGATGGAAGCTATTATCCAATCAATGACTGTTAAAGAACGCCGTAACCCAGACCTGATGAACCCAAGTCGTAAAAAACGTATTGCGGCAGGTTGTGGTATGGATGTTGCCGAAGTGAATAAGCTCATTAAGCAACAAGCGCAAATGGCTAAAATGATGAAGAAGTTTGCGAATCCATCTGGTATGAGCAAAATGATGCGTTCATTAGGCAATATGCAAAAACAATTTGGCGGTGGCGGCGGTATGGGACCACTGTTTGGTAACAACGACCAAAAGAAATAAAACCATAAAATAAAAGGCGCCTAAAGCGCCTTTTATTTTGTTCTGTATTTTAGTCTTTAGGGTAATGGGCAATATATTGTTGTAGCCCTTTAAGCAAAAGATCTTTTTCAACAGTTGGTTGGTACTTCTGTAGAAATTTAGCAAAAAGAGGAGCATCTCCACCTGTGAGGAGCAGCTTTTTAGGAGATTGCTGCATGATGCTTTCAATTGTACTAATCAGGCCTAACAAAATACCGTGGTGTACTGCATCGACTGTGTTATTACCTGGGTTCAGATTATCAAAAGCTGAATCTGGAATTTTAATACCTTTAGTATTTTGAATCAGCGCATCACGCTGCAAATAAAGGTTTGGCAGAATATAACCGCCTAAATGCTGTTTGCCCTTGGTTAAATCAATCGTGAGCGCTGTTCCGCAACCAATAATGCAATAATTTTCTTGTTCCTCTGCAACAGCCAATACTTGTAACCAGCGGTCAATCCCGAGCTGACTCGGTACTTCATAGCCACATTGTAGGCCTGCATATTCCGAATGGACTTTGGCAAAAACAACAGGAATTTCAAGCCATTTTAAAATCTGCTGAATACGTTGGTTGTTTTCAGTGTCAAGTACCGAAGAAATGCCAATGCGATGTAGACCTTGATGTTTAAAGTGTTGAATTAACCCAAGTAATAAATCGGCAGGAGACTGCAAATGTAACTCAGCTGCATGTTCAATAATTTGCTGATTTTCAGTAATCCAGTATTTTAAACGGGTGTTTCCGATATCAAGCCATAAACTTTTCATGGGAAAAATACCTGATTACTGAGTTGATTGTGGTCTTAAACGACCTTGATAAAACTGCTGTGGTTCTGGAGTTTCAAGAATTACCGCACCTTCATTAGAAATTCCAACAAAACGGCCATGTACCAATCCTTGACTATGTTCGAACTGAACTAACTGATTCAACCAAGCTGCATGATGGTTAAAACGACCTGCTAAGTTATAACAACCATGATCAAACCAGCGAGCTGCATTTTGAATTGCAATATAGAGTTCTGAAATGAGTTCAAGCCGACTCATTTGCTCTAAACCTAAATCTTCTAAAGAGGTGATTGGCTGATCACTATCAGTCACTGGTGGTGTTTTTAAATTAATCCCTACGCCTACAATAGCCTGATGCTGAGAAAGTGGTTCGACCAAAATTCCCCCCCATTTCCCATGCGCACTATACAAATCATTTGGCCATTTCACTTGTAAGCTCAAAGCTTGCAACTGCGGGATTTGCAAAATATTTAAAGCAACTTCAAGTGCTAAGCGACCATCTAAGGGTGTTCGAGTTTGCACCAATGTGCTTAAATAAATGTTTCCTTCAGGTGAAATCCACTGCCGTTGATGTTGACCTCGCCCTTGAGTTTGTTGAGCACTGCAAACCAAGCCTGTTGTAATGCCTTTTTGGGCAATTTCACGAATATCATCATTGGTCGAAGTTGTGGTTGCTTTTAATAAAACCACTTCTGGAAGCTGGTTTTTTGCGCTTAAAAGTTGTTGTAGTTGGCGAGTCTCTAAATCCATGTTGAATATGAGCAGAGTGGTAAAACATTTATGGAGTTAATCATATATTTACTCATTGGCGCAATTGCTGGTTTTACTGCCGGATTGTTTGGGGTTGGTGGTGGACTAATTATTGTACCAATCCTCTATGTCGTTTTTACCCAGTTGCACTATGACCCTGCGGTAATCATGCATATTGCAGTTGGAACATCGCTTGCAACCATTATTGTGACGTCGTTTAGTTCAGTTTCTGCCCATCATAAAAAAGGTGCAGTACTTTGGCCTGTTTTTCGTAATTTGGCACCTGGGCTAGTGATTGGTTCATTCTTAGGGGCGGGTATTGCCGATCTTTTATCTGGTCAGCATTTACAGCTTCTTATTGGTGTCTTTGCCGTTGTGATGGCCTATCGCATGTTTAAAGGAGCAAATGTGGTTGTTGACCCAACACGTCAGCTTCCTTCAACACCTATGCAATTTATGGCAGGTGGTGGTATTGGTATTGCCTCTGCAATTTTTGGTATTGGAGGCGGTAGCTTAACCGTTCCGTATTTAAACCGTCATGGTGTGGTCATGCAAAAAGCAGTCGCGACTTCTGCCGCTTGTGGTTTACCTATTGCTGTAGCGGGTGCAATTGGCTTTATGTGGTTTGGTGCTAAAGAGCACATCTCTGTACCTAACACGATTGGTTATGTGCATATCTATGCGTTTATTGGTATTAGTGTCATGAGTTTTGTGACGGCTAAACTTGGGGCTAAGGTTGCGCATGCTTTATCACCACAAATGCTAAAAAAATGCTTTGCTTGTTTGCTCGTGGTAGTTGGCAGCTATTTTATTTATAAAGGTTTTATGAATTAAAAAGCGTATTCATTTAGAAAAATATAGAAAAAGAAGCTTAGACTCACATGGTTTAAGCTTTTTTTATTTGAAGATTTAAACAGACTAAAGATAAGTTTTTTCATCCGATTTCTGTATGGATTTTGGGCGGGTTGGCTTAAAATGCAATAAAATTGTCAGACAATGACATAGTTTTTAATGGATGGGATCAGTTAAAAACAAGGATGCGAAAGAAAAGCATGGATTAATGCATATAAAAAGTAGCGGGTGATTTATGAATCTCGAAGAGACAGAAAGTCTTTCTGAGCAAATTGTAAAATATATTAGCGAACAGATTATTAGCGGCGAATTGGTCGAAGGCGAACGCATACAAGAGCTTCGTATTGCGAAAGAGCTTGATGTAAGCAGGGGGTCGGTTCGTGAAGCATTATTATTACTTGAACGTACGCATTTAATTGAAATTTTTCCGCGTCGGGGTGCAATTGTCTCAGAAATGTCTGCACAACAAGTGAAAGCACTGTTTGATACAAACGTGATGCTATTAGGACATATTGTACAACGCATCAGTGAAACATGGCGTGCGCACGAAGCTGATCAATTACAGCTCTTATTAGAACAACTTCTTGAGCATGTAAAAGCAGGTGATATCGAAAAATTCTACGATGCCATTTTCCAATATCTGGCTGAACAGCAAGATATGGTCGGTAATCCTTACTTAATGAAGTTTTATAAAGAATTATTACCTTCTCTACGTCGTAGTTATTTTTTGACCCTAAATACCTCTAAAAGAGAACTGCAAGAAGCGTTTGCATTATTTAAACTCGTGACTGATGCAATTTTGATCCGAAAATCACAACAAGCCGCTTTATTTATGGAAGATTTTTGTCGACACTTACGTAACCTTGTGTTGGAATCGCTGACACGAATGAAACAGATTGAATTGGCTTGGGCGAGACGCTCACGCCGTTAGTTAGGGCATTATGCGTTTAAGCAGTTTAAAACTTTCCGGCTTTAAATCTTTTGCAGATAGTACAACTTTAAATTTTAAGGCGAACCGCACAGCAGTGGTTGGTCCAAATGGTTGTGGCAAATCCAATGTTATTGATGCGATCCGCTGGGTGATGGGTGAGTCAAATGCTCGTCAGCTTCGTGGTGGTAGCATGCAAGATGTTATTTTTACCGGAACATCCAAGCGTAAGCCAGTGGGTGTTGCCAGTGTGGAACTGCGTTTTGACAATACCTATGGCAAATTGGGTGGAGCCTATAACGCTTATAATGAGCTCGCTGTTCGTCGTCAGGTGACCCGTGAAGGTAAATCTGAATATTTCTTAAATGGTACACGTTGCCGTCGTCGTGATATTACCGACATTTTCTTGGGAACTGGTTTAGGGCCACGTTCTTATGCTGTGATTGAACAGGGCATGATTAACCGTTTGGTTGATGCCAAGCCTGAAGAAATGCGTATTTTTATTGAAGAAGCAGCTGGTGTTTCTCGTTATCAGGCGCGTCGCCGTGAAACTCTGCAGCATCTTGAACATACTGAGCAAAACCTTTCACGTTTAGAAGACATTGCGCTTGAGTTAAAATCGCAGCTTAAGACGCTTAAACGTCAATCCGAAGCAGCGGTTCAATATAAAACGTTAGAAAGTCAGATTCGTACCCTAAAAATTGAAATTTTGTCTTTTCAGACAGATAAAAGTGTACGCCTACAAGAAGAATATACCGTTCAAATGAACGAACTGGGGGAAACTTTTAAGTTAGTTCGCTCTGAGTTAAGTACAATTGAACATGATTTAGAATCGACTAGTGCTTTATTTCAGCGACTTATTCAGCAGTCTTCACCGTTACAACAAGAGTGGCAGCAAGCTGAAAAGAAACTGTCTGAACTTAAAATGACTCTAGAACAAAAACAGAGTTTATACCAGCAAAATAGTATGACACTGGTTCAATTAGAACAACAAAAAGCTCAGACGAAAGAGCGTTTACAACTTTCCGAGCTACAGCTTGAAACGTTAAGTAATCAGCTAGAAGAACAAACTGAAGCTTTAACAACGATTGAACATACCGCAGCCGAAGCAGAACAAAACTTTGCTGGTTTACAAGCACAGCAAAAACAAGCACAGCAACAGTTTGAACAAGTAAAAGCTCAAGTTGAAAAACAACAGCAGCAAAAAATGCAAATGTCTGCGCAAATTGAACAGCTAGGCAAAAATGTTCAGCGCATTGAGCAGCAAAAAGAAACGCTGCAACATCAGGCAAGTCAGATTCAATCACAAGTACACGAAGATGAACAAGGCGAGCTTGAGCAACTGCAACAGCAGCTTGGTCGTGAAATCTCAACGTTAGAGGCTAAAATTGAGCAGTATGCGCAACAGATTGAACAGTCTCAACAAGCGCATCAGGCAACTAAAAATCAGCAACAAACACTGAAAACAGAAATACAGGTTTTATTATCTGAGCAGAAAAACTTAAGCCAGCTTGTTGCTAAACAAAGTTCAAAGCAAAACCAAGATACGCTACGTTTAATGCAGGCTCTGGAGTTAACGGAGCAGGGTAAGCCACATGCACAGATTATTGAAAAGTTTTTAGCAAAATGGTTGCAGGCACATATTGTTGAAACTGAACAAGTCTTTCAGGAAGGAATTGCTCGCCAGTTAAAACCGTCAGAACAAACAAGCAAATTTAAAGGAAATTTGGCCTGTTTAAATGACTGGATTGCGTCACCACAGCTTTCAATATTTTCAAATGTAGCGATTGCGCAAAATTTATCTGATGCTTTAAATGAGCAAAAGCAACTACAACATGGCCAGTCTATCTTGACCTTGGATGGTTATCATGTTGGGCAGGATTGGGTAATTGCTCTTATGTATGATGACGAAAGTCAAAGTGCACAAGGTATGCTCAGTCATCGTATTCGTCTAGATGAAATTGAACAAGTTCTTCAAAAGCAGCAACCTGAATTACAAGCATTAGATCAAATTACAGTTCAGCAAAAAGAAAAACTTGCACAGGTCCAAGCTGACTTACAGCAGAAACAACAAGTTATTAAACAAAAACAAAAAGACTTGCAGCAGCTAGACGTGCAAATTGCTAAACAGCAAACTGCGGCACAAGCATTTTTACTACAAAAACAGCAATTGAAAGATCAGTTAGCTCAGTTAGACCTGCAACTTGAAGAAGATGCAATGCAAAAAGACGATCTTGAAATTGATTTGCATGCGCTTGCGATGAAGCTAGAAACTATTTTACCTGACTATAAAACTTTGCAATTTCGAGTAGAAGAGCTAACAGAACAACTCGAAGAGCAACAACAAGTTTTACAACAGCAGCAGCAAGAACGCGAGATTTTACGTCGGAACAGTACGCAGACGACTCAACAAATCGAGCTGCTTGAAAAAGATATTTCCTTCTTACAGAGTCAATATCAACAAATTGCAGCGCAAATGGAACAGGCGAAAAAGTTTGTTGACCCTATTCAGTTAGAGCTACCAAACCTTGAGTCGGAATTTCAACAACAATTTGCTCAGACTGAAAAGTTGCAAAAGACGTGGAATGACTGGCAGCTTGAGCTTAATAGTGTGCAAGAAAAGCAACAAACACTCACAGACCAACGCCATCAGTATCAACAAAAAGATGAACAGCTCAGAGAGCAGCTTGAAGCCAAACGTTTAGCATGGCAAGCAGCTAAATCAGACCGCGAGCACTATCAAGAGCAGTTAAAAGAGTTAAATGCTGAGCTTCAAACGGGCTTGAAAATAGATTTAACTGAGCATCAGCAAAAACTGGAAAAAGTACAAAAACAGTTTGAAAAAATCGGTGCGGTTAACTTGGCAGCCTCACAAGAGTTTGAAGAAGTTTCTCAGCGTTTTGATGAGTTGAGCCACCAAATTCAAGACTTGGAAAATACAGTAACTCAGTTAAAAGATGCGATGAAAAGCATTGACCAAGAAACCCGTAAGCTGTTTATGACAACTTTTGATCAGATTAATCAAGAGTTGCAAAACCTATTTCCAAAGGTTTTTAATGGTGGTGAGGCAAGTTTAAGTCTGGAAGATGACTGGCAATCTGGGGTTAAGCTCATGGCGAGACCACCTGGAAAGAAAAATAGTTCTCTAGCATTACTTTCCGGTGGAGAAAAAGCGTTAACGGCGTTAGCATTAGTATTTGCTATTTTCAGGTTAAACCCGGCACCGTTTTGTGTACTTGATGAAGTGGATGCACCACTCGATGATGCGAATGTACAGAGATATTGTAATTTGGTAAAAGAGCTTTCTGAACATGTACAATTCATTTACATTACACATAATAAGCTGGCGATGACCATGGCAACTGACTTGTTGGGTGTAACCATGCCTGAACCGGGCACATCAAAATTAGTCACTGTCAATTTAGAACAGGCAAAAGAATACGGGTTAGTTTCGGAGTCATAGAATGGAAATCAATACGATTATTGGCATCGTTGTTGCCATTATTATCATGCTAGTTGGCTTAAGAATGATTTTAAAAAAGCCGAACCATGCTGAACCCTCGCTAGACAGTGATTTACATATTAATCCTGAAAGTAATCAACCGGTTATTCCTCGTCATGTACGAGATCAACTTGAACAGGCAGAGGCAGCTGTAGCATCAGCAACCGTTGCTGAACGTGTAGAACCGACTTTAAGCGAGCAGGCGCAGCCAAAAGAACAGGAAACAAAAGAAGTAGAACTAGCTTCACAAACTCAAACAGACCAGACACAAGCACCCGTTGAAAATACTCCAGTAGAAGAAGTTAAAGCTGAAGAAAATACTGTTAGTCCAACTGTAAGTAAAAATAGTTCAGTTGAGTTAACTGATACCGTTTCTGCTGCAACAGAAGCTACAAGCTCATCAGAAGAAAAAGTGGCAGAAGAGCATTCTAAAGCAGAACCTGAATTAAGCTTAAATCCGAATATTGAAACGGCTGAAATTGCCGAGTTTGAAGGTGAAAGTAATATTCTGGATGTACATTTGCATGAGCAACAGCGTTTTGACGATGAAAGTGCGTTAGCAATGGCTGAGCAGATTATTGCACTAAATGTTTATCCAAATCCGCGCCGTGCGTTATCGGGCGATAAAGCACTGAAAGTACTTTTAAAATACGGTCTACGTTACGGTGAAATGTCTTGTTTCCACCGTTATGAAAATACCGATGAACCAAGTGCACTCATGTTCTCTGTACTTCGTATGACAGATAACGGTCCAGCTGGTTTTGATTTGGAAACTTTATCTGCGGAACAAGTTCAAGGCTTGGCATTTTTCCTTGCACTTCCAAACAGTAAAGCAGTTACTGGTTTTGACATGATGACCAGTATTGCAGGTCTTATTGCTCGTGAAATTGATGGTAAGGTTTATGATGAAAATAACCTTGAGTTTACGCCACAGTTAAAAGAACATTGGCGTCATCATGTGATTGATTATCGTCCTGCACAGGCAACAGCCTAGTTTAAATTTTTTGTATAGGTTGCGATAATTGCAACATATCTAGTCGCAGCTCAGGGTGGAGAAATTTCCACCCTTTTTTATGGTGAATAACATAATGGCAATAACTTCCGTGATCGAACAGATGCGTCAGCTTATTCAACTGATTGCAAAGCATAACCATGCCTACTATGTCATGGATCAGCCGACAATCTCGGACAGTGAATACGATCATTTATTTCATCAGCTAAAAGCTTTAGAAGAGCAATATCCTGAACTTGTACAAGCTGACTCACCAACAACGAAAGTAGGTGGACAAGCGCTTTCAAAGTTTGAAAGCGTGACTCATGTGGTACCAATGCTTTCACTTGGCAACGTATTTAACCAAGAAGATTTATTTGCATTTGCACGCCGTGTAGAAGAGCGACTACCAAATCAAAAAGTACAATATGAAGTTGAGTTAAAACTCGATGGTCTTGCAATTTCACTATGGTATGAAAATGGGGTATTGGTTCGTGGTGTAACCCGTGGTGATGGTGAAACGGGCGAAGACATTACGCAAAATGTTAAAACCATTCGTAACTTACCTAAAGTTTTACATTCAGAAAAGTACGAAATTCCACGTTTGCTTGAAGTTCGTGGTGAAGTACTCATGCCAAAGTCTGGTTTTGAAAAACTCAATGCCGACCAAGAGGCAAAAGGCGAGAAAACCTTTGCTAACCCTCGAAACGCAGCAGCAGGAAGTTTAAGACAACTTGACCCAAATATTGCTGCTAGCCGACCTTTAGCATTTTATGCGTATGGTATTGCGCAGTGTGAACCAAATCATAACTTAACGACCATGCATGATAGCTTGCAATGGTTAACGGAACTTGGTTTTCAAATTGCGGAACGTCAGTACTTGTGTAACTCAATTCAAGAAGTACAGCAGCGCTACGAACAAATTCAGCAAGAACGTCCAAACCTACAAGTTGAAATTGATGGTATGGTCGTAAAGGTCGATGACCTAAAACAGCAACAGCAGCTTGGTTTCTTAAGCCGTGAACCACGTTGGGCAACCGCGTATAAATTCCCAGCACAAGCCGCTCTTACGACTGTTGAGCAAATTGACTGGCAAGTAGGCCGTACTGGGACTTTAACACCTGTAGCACGCTTGAACCCTGTTTTTGTGGGTGGTGTGACTGTTTCTAATGTGACTTTGCATAATATTGGTGAAATTCATCGTCTAGATGTACGCGTTGGAGATACGGTAAGTGTTTATCGTACGGGTGACGTTATTCCTAAAGTAGAAAAAGTCTGGCCAGAGTTCCGTCCCGCTGAAGCAGAAATAGTTCATTTACCTGAAAACTGTCCAGTATGTGCTTCTCCAGTGGTTATGCCTGAGGGGGAGGCTCTTGCACGTTGTTCTGGTGGTTTATATTGTGCTGCACAGCGTATTGAGGCTATTCGTCACTTCGTATCGCGTAAAGCTCTAGATATTGAAGGTTTGGGAGATCGTTGGGTTGAGTCTTTATTACACCTCGATTTACTCAAAGATGTTGCTGATATTTACCATTTGCATGAACACAGAGAAACGCTGTTGGGCATTGAAAAAATGGGTGAAAAGTCAGTACAGAACCTTATTGATGCTATTGAAGCTAGTAAGAAAACAACTCTTGCGCGTTTTATTTATGCCTTAGGTATTCGTGGGGTCGGTGAAACAACAGCTAGAATGTTAGCCAATACATTCCAGACATTAGAGGCTCTTAAAGCTGCTGATATTGAAGCTTTGAAGAAAACTCCTGATGTAGGCGATATTACTGCTGAATGGATTGCTGATTTCTTCTTGGCACCGCATAACATTGAAGTACTTGATCGTTTAATTGCTGCGGGTATTCATTGGGATGCGCCAACAGCGCCAACACGTCAACCATTAAATGGTGAAAGCTGGGTGCTTACAGGTACATTAGAGCAAATGACACGTGATCAGGCGACTCAAATGCTACAAGCATTAGGTGCGCGTGTAAGTGGTAGTGTATCGAGTAAAACTAAATGCGTAGTTGCGGGTGAAAAGGCTGGTTCAAAACTAGAAAAAGCAGCGAAATTAGGTATTCCTGTCATGAATGAAACAGATTTCTTATCGCTTATGGCGGGTTATGGGCAGACTTTGAGCTAAAAGACTTAGTGAAATAAGAACCATTGATTTTAGTTACAAATTTATAAATTGATGGTTTATGTCATATTTGAACGCTTGTTTGAGCTTATAAATCGGACAAGCGTTTCTTTTTGCAGAGGAAATTTAAATAACTTAAACTGCAAATGCGTATGTTTCTCATTTTAATTTGATAAAAATCATAAACTTAACTATTTTTTATTTTGCAATCATTTTTAAGTTTGCCCATAATAGACTCATACGATAGGAGATTTATTATGCGTGGCAATCCAGAAGTCATAGACTATTTAAATATGCTCATTGGCGGAGAGTTGGCTGCCCGTGATCAATATTTAATCCATTCTCGTATGTATGAAGACTGGGGTCTAAACAAGATTTATGAGCGTATTGACCATGAGATGCAAGAAGAAGCTTCTCATGCCGATGCAATTATTCGTCGTGTACTATTTTTAGGTGCCAAACCAAACATGCACCGTGAAGATATCAATGTTGGTACAGACGTTGTATCTTGCTTAAAAGCTGATTTAGCACTTGAATATCATGTGCGTGAAAAATTAGCGACAGGTATTAAACTTTGTGAAGAAAAAGGCGACTACATTAGTCGTGACATGTTACGTCAACAATTATCAGATACCGAAGAAGACCATACTTACTGGCTTGAAAAACAGTTGCGTTTAATCGAACTGATTGGCCTACAAAATTATATTCAGTCTCAAATTTAATAATTTGAAAAACCCAGCTTAAGCTGGGTTTTTTATTTGCTCATTTTAATAAAATGAAATTACTGCTTAGACGTTAATATTGTCAAATTGAATATATTCAAAGCCTTACTATATAAGGCTTTGGTGGTTACAAAAAAGTCAGAAAAATTGTATCAGACCCCATGTTTTTTTTGTGGAATTGGATATAATTTCGCCAACAAAAACCCTTGCCTGGAACTTAATAAGGCAGGGGTTTTTCTATGGGGAATCGGTTGGTATGGATCGCCAATGGTTTTATGGTGAGCTTCGCGTATATGTTATTTTCCAAACCTGCTGTTTTAGATACAGCTACTCTCTTAAGCACACAACGATTAGCAACTCGTCTTAGCTTTTTTAGCTTGGGCTTTGCGATATCTGCTTGGGCGCCACTTATTCCTTATGCACAGCAACGTTTAAACCTGAATCATGCAAATTTTGGTTTATTGCTGCTTTGTATGGGAATCGGCTCAATGATTGCTATGCCTGCGACAGGGGCTTTAGTTAAGCGTTGGGGATGTCGTCCTTTAATTGCTGTGGCGACTATACTTTTAACAGTATTACTACCAAGTTTGACGATCTGGCATAGTCTTGTTTCAATGGCGGTGGCGTTATTTATTTTTGGTACGGCAGCAGGTAGTCTTGGCGTTGCTATCAATTTACAAGCAGTTGTGGTGGAAAAGAACAGCTTACGTGCACTCATGTCCAGTTTCCATGGTATGTGTAGCCTTGGTGGTTTAATAGGTGCCATGCTTGTTACTGCACTATTAGCAATTGGCCTTTCACCACTCATGAGTACGCTGTCGGTAGTCATGATTTTATTGGCGGTTAGCTTTGTTGCTATTCCATCTGCTTTAACAACCTTTGAGCAAGATGAACAAGGTGCAGCAGAAATAACTGACGCACCGAAAAAATCTTCGCGTCCCAATGGTACTATTCTCTTAATTGGGATGATGTGTTTTATTGCCTTCTTGTCAGAAGGTGCAGCAATGGACTGGGGTGGTATTTATTTAACGAGTAAATATCAGCTGAATCCTGCTTTTGCGGGGCTGGCTTATACATTCTTTGCACTTAGTATGACAAGTGGTCGTTTTGCAGGACATCTTTTGTTAAAACAATGGGGCGAGAAAACCATTGTGACGTATAGTGCAATTGTTGCAGCTCTTGCTATGGTCACTATTGTGATGGCGCCTGTTTGGCAGGTCGTGGTATTAGGTTATGCACTTTTAGGTTTAGGCTGCTCGAACATTGTACCTGTCATGTTTTCTCGTGTTGGCCGTCAAAATGATATGCCTAAAGCAGCAGCGCTTTCTTTGGTTTCAACCATTGCTTATACAGGGTCATTAAGTGGTCCAGCTTTAATCGGTTTAATTGGTCAGTGGACCAGCTTAACCACAGTGCTAACAGGTGTAGCGGTTTTATTAACTATGATTGCTATACTCAATCGCTTTACCCTTGTGAAGGCAAAGTAACTTAAGCCAATTTATCCGCCGAAAGAACATCGAGAAAAACTTCTCGATGTTCTATAAGCTTAAATCACTATAAGACATGATAAGTAGGTTGATACTTGTCTTGTAATGACAACTTAGACTTTGTGAAGGTCGGAGCATTTTCTAAATCCTTCAAGAAAGTATTTCGCCAATCACTCAAGTCGGTGGCTGCCAAACCTTCTATCAATTGTTCATAACGATTAATACGTTCTGCTTTAGACATCTCTAGAGCGGTTTTTAGAGTATCCATCATGGCTGCTCGATCCAATGGGTCAACAATCAAGGCCTGAGTCATTTGTTCAGCAGCACCAGCATATTTAGATAAAATCAGCACACCGGGATTCTCTGGATCTTGAGCTGCAATATATTCTTTTGCGACTAAGTTCATTCCATCACGTAATGAGCTAATCCAGCAAATATCAGAACGGCGATAAATATGCATTAGACTGTCATGTTGAACAGTGTCGTAGCAGCAATCAATTGGACGCCAGTCTTCGTGGGCAAACTCTTCATTAATTAGCTCTAGTTTGGTTTTAAAACGTTGGTATAAACGTTGGTAAGCTGGAATATCAGTACGTGAAGGCGTTGCAATTTGAAGGTGGCGTACCAGTCCATGATATTCAGGATTAGTTTCCAAGAAGGTCGCAAATGCATTGAAACGCTCAAGCAGACCTTTTGAATAATCAATCCGATCAACCCCGATAATAGTTTTTTGACGTGGAATATCTTCAAAGTTAAATACATATGGGGTATGAAACGCTTGTTGTGCTTGACGTTGAATAAGTTCTGGTTGCACACCAATAGGGTAGGACTTAATCAACACCTGACGTTTTTTATAACTGATTCGGTCGCTTAGTATTTTTTGAGCTTCAAGTAAGCCCATACAGGTTTGCATACAGGTGTTTTGGTCAGCTTGAGTCTGTAAGCCAACTACATCATATTGGCAAAGGTCTTGTACTAACTGTAGTGCAACTGGAATTTTGCGCCAAATATTTAGACTTGCAAAAGGAATATGCAAAAAGAAACCGATTTTATTTTGCATACCTAATTCGCGGCAATGACGAGCTACACTAAAAAAGTGGTAGTCATGTACCCAAATAACATCATCCGGTTGAGCAATTTGCTTTAATTTTTCAGCAAATAAACGATTAACCCTTTGATAGGTATTATATTCTTCAGCATCATATTCGATCAGATCATCTCGATCATGCATGGCAGGCCATAAAACTTTGTTAGCAAAACCACAGTAGTACTGCGCATATTGCTGATGTGTAAGAGGGCAGGTAATGTAGTCAATCCCATGAGAATATGCCTGATCGAACTCAGGCGCTTCAGTATCGGTAATTTGCTCACCATTCCAGCCTAACCAAATGCCGTTACTGTCATTTAATGCGTCTTGTACAGCTACTGCAAGGCCACCTGCTGAAGCCTTACCTGATGGCATACTTATTCGATTCGATAACACAATTAATTTAGACATATTTGTTCTCCATTCTGATCTTGACTATTTTTGACGTATAACTTTTTTATTTTTTCGAGAAAGAAAAAAAGAAAATTAGAAACGCTGTTAATATCTTTTAATCTATATTGAGCTTCTGTTTCACCAGAACCTACTTTAATTGAAGTGCCAAATTGTTGATTAATAAAAGTGAAACCCGATTCATCTGTTAAATCATCTCCTATAAATATCGGATGAATTAATGGTAAATTAAGATGCTCTAATATAGTTTGAATTGCTTTGCCTTTATCTGCCTGTTTAGGTACTAATTCAACTACAAATTTTCCTCTATTTAATTTTAGTTGAGGATGAAAATATTTAACCTGTTGCATAATATAAATTGCATTATTTTCTAATTCTGGATTTTTTCGATAATGTAAAGCAATAGAATATCCTTTATCCTCAATTAATAAATCGGGATATTTTTCACAAGATTTTATAATATCTTCTTTTAATTTATTAAAATTAATATCACTTAAGTCTGGGCGAATATAAGTGCTAGAGTCAAAATAAATATCTAAACCATGTAGCCCCGCTATAGGAACTTCAATAGACTGAAGCAGCTTACTCGCTGTTTCAACATCACGACCTGTTACAGCAACTACTGGTATATTTAATTCAATAATTTTTTTTATAACTTCTAATGTCGTATTAGGAATAAAACTATGTTCAGGATGAATTTGAAATGGAGCTAATGTTCCATCAATATCCAGAAATAAACAATAACTTTTATCTGAAGGTAAGGTATTTATAATACCACTGGGTGTAACAAAATATGTATCTTTTTCTCTCCCATCAGATATTATACTTTGACTGTTCATATTAACCTGCCCAATATTTTTGATCATTAATTAATCTTCTAGCATTAAAATGAATTGATGAGTCATTTTTTTTAATAAAAAAACATAAGTATTAACATTAATTACATTGCACAATGGATTTATG
>NZ_JBIUCS010000120.1:0-255 GCF_044538485.1 Acinetobacter sp. ABJ_C5_2
TTTAACTCAGTATATTTATCATTAGAGCGTACAGCTTTCATGTGATAGAAATAAGTACTACGAGCAATCTTGGCAATACTGAGTAAGAGCTTTAATGGATAAATTTGCCTTAATTCTGAAATAACTTAAACACTGTCTGCAGTAGAAATTGAATTTAAGTACGTTGCTTCAGTTTTAAGGCTTTTAGCTTTTTTAAAAAGGCAACCTCTGCTCGTAAAGCAGTCACTTCATCAATGAGCTCCTGCTGAGATTTAT
>NZ_JBIUCS010000121.1:0-246 GCF_044538485.1 Acinetobacter sp. ABJ_C5_2
GTGTACTGTCATTGGTAGTTACATCACTTAACGCAACTGTCGGTGCTGTGGTATCGATAGTCACCACTGCACCTGTTATCCCCACATTACCTGCAGGGTCGGTCGCTGTCACAGTTACTGTATGTGGTCCATCAGTCAACACTGGAAGCGTATTGTCCGCAAGGGTCCAGGTACCATCACCATTATTGACCGCAGGATAGTCCACACCATCTACAGTCACCACAACTGTCGCAGTCGGATCGTTCA
>NZ_JBIUCS010000122.1:0-241 GCF_044538485.1 Acinetobacter sp. ABJ_C5_2
TCAAGCAAGTTACCTGGGTTTGGCGCTGTCCATTGACCATCTGGGCCTGCAACCACAGTTGCTGTTGTGCCATCAGGGAAGCTTACAGTCACGGTTGATCCTGCTTCTGCTGTTCCTGTCACTGGATTAGTCGCATTGATCGGATCAATTACTGGTGCACTTGGCGCTGCCGTATCGACAGTCACGATGACATCTGTTGGGCTGCTGATATGACCTTGTGAATCCACTGCTTGCGCATGGA
>NZ_JBIUCS010000123.1:0-233 GCF_044538485.1 Acinetobacter sp. ABJ_C5_2
ACTGCATCCGGACCTAACGCAACACGGGCATCAAAGCTGCCGTCTGTGCCTAGTTCTGCTGTATTGATGAGGCCATCAGTGTTTAAGTCATCCGGTACTGTAATCGGACCAAGCAAGTTCGCTGCTGCAGTATCGACAGTCACTGTGCCTGTTACCGGAGTTGAAACGTTACCTGCAGGGTCAGTTGCAGTCACAGTCACGGTATGTGGTCCATCTGCCAACACTGGAAGTGT
>NZ_JBIUCS010000124.1:0-231 GCF_044538485.1 Acinetobacter sp. ABJ_C5_2
GACCAAGCAAGTTCGCTGCTGCAGTATCGACAGTCACTGTGCCTGTTACCGGAGTTGAAACGTTACCTGCAGGGTCAGTTGCAGTCACAGTCACGGTATGTGGTCCATCTGCCAACACTGGAAGTGTATTGTCGGCAAGTGTCCAGGTACCGTTGCCATTATTGGTTGCCGGGTAGTCCACTCCGTCTACAGTCACCACCACAGTCGCTGTCGGGTCGTTCACTGTACCGA
>NZ_JBIUCS010000125.1:0-231 GCF_044538485.1 Acinetobacter sp. ABJ_C5_2
GTAGCAGAGCTTGCTGACCAGTTGCCAGTAGCAGAGCTTGCTGAGTTGTAGCCAGTAGCAGAGCTTGCTGATTTGTAGCCAGTAGCAGAGCTTGCTGAGTTGTCGCCAGTAGCAGAGCTTGCTGACCAGTTGCCAGTAGCAGAGCTTGCTGAGTTGTAGCCAGTAGCAGAGCTTGCTGATTTGTAGCCAGTAGCAGAGCTTGCTGAGTTGTCGCCAGTAGCAGAGCTTGCT
>NZ_JBIUCS010000126.1:0-226 GCF_044538485.1 Acinetobacter sp. ABJ_C5_2
CCGGACCTAACGCAACACGGGCATCAAAGCTGCCGTCTGTGCCTAGTTCTGCTGTATTGATGAGGCCATCAGTGTTTAAGTCATCCGGTACTGTAATCAGACCAAGCAAGTTCGCTGCTGCAGTATCGACAGTCACTGTGCCTGTTACCGGAGTTGAAACGTTACCTGCAGGGTCAGTTGCAGTCACAGTCACGGTATGTGGTCCATCTGCCAACACTGGAAGTGT
>NZ_JBIUCS010000127.1:0-209 GCF_044538485.1 Acinetobacter sp. ABJ_C5_2
ACAGGTCATCACCTGCATAACCTGTCAGTGTGTCATCCCCTAGGCCACCAATCAGAATATCCTTACCTTTCCAGCCATTCAGTACATCGTTACCATCCGTGCCGTTAAGCTGCATAGTAAGACCCGTCAGCTCCGAAGTAGAGATCGTCTTGTCCGCAAAGATAAAATTAAAGTCTCGACTAGTGGAATCACTCTCATTCAGATAGTTC
>NZ_JBIUCS010000013.1:0-71649 GCF_044538485.1 Acinetobacter sp. ABJ_C5_2
GTATATCACCTGATCAAAAAGCTAGCTTTTAAACTGATCATCTTGTGTTTTTTTAAACGTTTTTTGATAGTATTTGTCAATTGAAAGAGTATTTTCAATAGATTTTATTACAACTATATAGCATTCTAAAAAATTAAGTAAGGATTTGAAATGAGCTGGAAATTGTTAACATTTTCTGTTTTTTTTACTGATATTTTTTTATTATTTTTAATGTTTTACCTTGGTTACGATTTTGAAACGTTTAGGAAAGTGGCTTTAGTTGAAACCTTACTTGTTATTGTGGCCATTATATTTGATGCAATGGAACAGAAAAAGAAACCTATTTTCCCCGGTTGTATCGTTTACCCTTTGCTAGGCATTTTATTTATTTTAGGTTTTACTCCCATTCTTGATTTTTTCGCAGAACGTCCTAAGGGGTTCCATACTTGGGATATCAAGAATATGTGGATGGTTAATGTGAGTGACGGAAATTATCAATTAGATCGGCTTGCTTGGTATGGCAAAGCATATGTTCAACTGGGCTTTGCGATGGTAGGTGGAATTTTAGGTTTCATTTTTCATTTAGTCTTTAGAAATACTTAAGCGACGTATTTTTCTTCTTTGCTGAAGGTAAGTCACTCTTACTATATAAAATTTAAGAAAAACTGTTCAATTTAAAGCTAACCACTTAGAATTCTTATTCATAGAATATTGCTTTCTTATTCATTTAAAATATATAGAACAAACAAAAGCTTAAATTTTGTTCTTCTAGTGGAAGCGAAATTTTAATAAATGATAAACTATAAAAAATGATGGTAAAATTTAACTAATGAAATTTTATCATTTTTTATTAAATCTAATAAAAAAGTGATTAAAATTACCGGAAATTTCTATAAAAAGTGGTATAGACCATACAAAAACACATAATTGAGAAATCCATCGAATTTTGAATTGTTAATAGATATTTAAAATGAAATTAATATCAGTATTTTTGTTGTTTTTTTGTATGATGCGCGGACAGTAGAGTAAAAAAATGACGCTTTGAAAAAACAGTCGAAAAAGCTAGTGATTGGATTGGGGAAGGCTAGTTTTTACATCTATTAATTCTTATTGGCGTAATGTAAAAAGGTTTTCAATCATGAAAAAATCTCTCATCGGTTTATCAGCAATTGCTATGGGTTTAATGTCTATCAATGCCGCAAATGCTGCAACGGCTACTGGTACATTAACTGTTAAGGCTACAATTACAAATAGTTGTGTACTCAATACTTCAGCTACAGGTACAACTGCTAATGCAGTTTTAGATTTTGGTACTTTAAGTTCTCTTGCTAGCAACGTAGATGCAGACACGACTACTACAGGTGGTACTGCAATTAAAGTTCTATGTAACAACACTGTGCCATGGACTTTGGCTTTTGATGCAGGCAAAAATGCTCAAACTACTCAACGCCGTATGATTGGCGGTGCAACAAGTAACGAATATATTCCTTATAACCTTTTCTCTGATACTAACCGTGCAACAGCAATCGGTATTTCAACAACAGCATATAGCGGTACAGGTACTGGTAATGTTCAAACAGTGAACGTGTATGGTCGTATTCCTGCTGGTTCAACTTTGCCGAGCGCGGGTAGTTATGTTGACACAGTAACTGTGACTGTAACTTATTAATTTAAAAATAAGTTCAATTCGCTGTTGTCGCTAGCTCTTGTTTGAAAGAGCTAGCTTAATTTGAGAAAAGTTGTTCTGGGCAAGTTATGAGAAAAAATATCTTTGTTGTTACAAGTTTATTATTATTTTTGCCTAGTATGCTAAATGCTGCCTCAATACGTCTTTCTCCCGTAAATGTGGAAATATTGAGTGATCAAACAGCATCCTCAATTAGTTTATATAATCAGTCAAATGAAAGTGCTGATTTACAAGTACGTATATTTGAATGGACCCAAAATGCTGGGCAAGATCAATTAATACCTACAGATGATATTGCAATTAGCCCACCTTTTTTAAAATTACAACCGAATGACTCTTATAATTTACGGGTAGTGAGAATTAAACCAGAGCCTATTTCTGGTGAAAAAACCTATCGTATTATTATTGATGAATTACCAAAGCCTATTGATAGCCGCAAAGCGTCTCAAGGTGTAAATGTATTGCTTCGCTCATCATTGCCTGTGTTTGTAGTCAATAAAGATGCAATTACGAAACTGAATTGGTCTATACAACAAGAACAAGATAATGCTTACCTTACGATAAGTAATGTTGGCAATCGCCATGCACTTTTAAATAATTTAATACTTGTCGATACGACTGCAAATAAAAGTTATCCGATTAAAGTAAATACTGTAAATGGTTATATTCTTTCCGGAAAATCAAGAAACTATAACATTAGCCCGGATTTTAAATTCCAAGCTAGTCATAAATATAATATTTCACTGAATATTAACGGTAAGCAAGCATCTCTATAAAGAGGCACGTATGAAATATCTCGTAAGTGCTTTATGTATTATGTACTTGCCGGTTCATGCTTTTGCTGAATCATTGCAAGATAGCACCAATGCCGCTTTACCAAGCATTCCGGAAGTTGCAAATTCTTCTTATCAGGGTTCTAGTTCTGATAAAGGATATGTACAGCTATTTTTAAATATTTCTGTTAACTCAAATACTTCTACGGACTTAATCTCGGTACGTCAAAATCAAGATAAAAAGTTATATGTTCGCGCCCGTGATTTAAAGGTTTTAAGGCTAAAAATGGATGAGCATGTTCCTGATAGCCAATGGGTGTGTATTAATGAACTTAAAGGAATCCAGTTTAAGTATCTGGAAAATGAACAGTCTCTAAACTTACAAGTTCCGTCAAACATGTTAATGGGTTACTCAGTTGACTTAACGGGTCAACAGACCACTAACTCCAGTCTGCTAAAAATGAAACCCTTAAATGCGGCACTCCTGAATTACAGCCTGTATCACACCATAACCAATGATGAGAGTATTTTCTCGGGTTCGGCTGAAGGGATTTTTAACAGCGCACTCGGTAACTTTTTATCAGGCGTTTTATACAACGGTAGTAATGAAAATAGTTATAGCCATGAAAAGTGGGTACGTCTGGAAAGTAAATGGCAATATGTAGACCCTGAAAAAGTCAGGATATATACCCTAGGTGACTTTATTTCTAATAGTTCTGACTGGGGTAGCAGTGTACGCCTTGCTGGTTTGCAGTGGTCGAGTGCCTATACTCAGCGTGGGGATATTGTTACCTCGGCATTACCGCAGTTTTCAGGTTCAGCGGCACTGCCTTCAACACTGGACTTATATGTTAACCAGCAAAAGATTTATTCAGGTCTCGTGCCTTCAGGCCCGTTTGACATTAAGCAGCTGCCGTTTATTTCTGGCAATGAAGTCACACTGGTGACTACCGATGCCACAGGTCAGCAAACTATTACTAAAAAGCCTTACTATTTTTCATCGAAGATTCTGGCAAAGGGCATCAATGAATTTTCAGTAGATGTTGGGGTTCCACGCTATAACTATGGGCTGTATTCAAACGATTATGATGATGCCACCTTTGCTTCGGGCGCGATTCGATACGGCTACAGTAACTCACTGACTTTAAGCGGTGGCGTAGAAGCCTCAACCGATGGTCTTTCCAACTTCGGAACAGGCTTTGCCAAGAATGTTTTTGGTGTTGGGGTGATTAATGCCGACATTGCAGCAAGCCAGTATAAGGATGAAAATGGTTATTCGGCTCTGGTCGGTTTAGAAGGGCGTGTTAGTAAGAGTATTTCGTTTAATACCAGTTACCGCAAAGTATTCGATAACTATTTTGACTTGGCCCGTGTGTCTCAAATTCGATATTTAAAAGAAAACCAGATTACTTCGGAGCCACAAAATTATTTGAGCTACAGTGCACTGGCGGATGAAGTATTTAGGGCAGGGATTAACTATAACTTTTATACAGGCTATGGTGTTTATGTCGGCTATAACCAGATCAAGTACAGTGATAACTCGTATAAGTTGCTATCTGCTAACTTAAGTGGAAGTCTGAACAAGAACTGGGGCTTTTATAGTTCAGCTTATAAAGATTATGAAAACCATAAGGACTATGGCATTTACTTTGCGCTTCGCTATACACCATCTACCAGAGTGAATGCGATTACAAGTTTCACTAATGACAGCGGTAAAACTACCTACAGACAAGAAATAAATGGATTTACCGATCCACAAATTGGTTCATTTGGATGGGGTGGATATGTTGAGCGAGATCAGGATGCACATAACAATAATGCATCGATCTATGGCTCTTATCGCGCCCGAGCTGCGTACCTAACAGGTCGTTATAACCGAATTGGAGACAATGACCAAGTTGCACTTTCAGCGACAGGATCATTGGTTGCGGCAGCAGGACGTATATTTGCAGCGAATGAAATTGGAGACGGCTATGCTGTTGTTACCAATGCCGGACCGCAAAGCCAGATTATCAATGGTGGAGTAAATTTAGGAGAGACTGATAAGTCTGGAAGATTCTTAATCGCGAATTTAAGACCGTATCAATCCCATCATATCTATCTAGATCCATCTTATTTACCATTGGAATGGGATGTGACAACGACCAACCGAACAGCACTTGTGGGCTATCGCCAAGGTACTCTTGTTGACTTTGGTGCTCATCGGGTTGTTTCAGGATTAGTCAAAGTTGTTGATAAAAATAACTCGCCATTATTACCGGGTTATACTGTTCGAATTAATGGGCAACAAGATGCTGTGGTGGGCTACGATGGCGAAGTATTTGTTCCCAACTTATTACAACAAAACAAACTTGAAGTAGATCTTCTCGATCATGGCACCTGTCAAGTTAATTTCACTTATGAAAGTCAGCAATACAGTGCTAAAAAATTGGGGCCTTATGTATGTCAATAAGTGTAGCAAGTCATAGATCTTGGATGGTAGCTAACAAGTTTTTATCAGCAATAAAGTATAGTTTAGCTGCCTTAACGTTATTTGTACTTTATGCATTTTTTAGTTCGGCACATGCTGCCTGCACGGTAACTGGAACTACAAATAGTACTTATAACTATACGGCGGCAAATATTAATAGCGATGCAACTATTAATTTCTCGGGAACGATTAGTTGTATTGGTGGGAAGACTACCCCAGAAATATCACCCTATTTGTGCATGAAAACAGTATTTACAGGGGCTACTACCGCGAATAGTAGTGTATCGTTACCTTATACGGTCACTGCAACTGTAGGCGGAGCAGGTTCGACTACCACTAGTCAAACGTCAAATGTTTGGTATGGGCCCGTGAGAACAGTCGCTACAAATAATATTGTTAGCTACTCTGTAAATATAAAAGTACCAGCCCGATCGGGAACGCTAGTCGCCTATCCTAAAGGAACATATACGGGTACAGTTCAGCTTTATTGGGATATGCAAGCAAGTTCAAGCACTGTATGTGAAGGTAATAGCGGTGGTGGTTGGGACTCAGGTAATACGTCTATCACGGCTAACTATGTTGTACCGAGTTTCTGTCAGTTAGATTCCACATCAAATGTTGATTTTGGCAATATTGACGATGTGAGTACGGCTAGTCGTGACTACACCGCTCAAGGTGCGATTAATGCAACTTGCAACAATGGAACACCTTATAGCATTTATTTGGGGGACGGCAATAATCGTATAAGCGGTGGATTTAGACGTATGACCAATGGAAGCAGCCAATACATTCCTTATCAGTTATACAAAGATGCTGCTTATAGCACAGTGTGGGATACTACAGGTGGCATAACAACGGTGGGTGGTTCTGGAGGAGTATCAAAGACAGGATCTGGTACTAGTCAAATTTCAAATGTATATGGAAAAATTCCGCAAGGAACCGCTATTTCAAGTACGCCTGGTAACTATTCAGATAGCATAGTTGTTACAGTGACTTATTAATTATTTGCCAACTCACTATTTACTTAAAGTAAGAGTGAGTTGGCAAGTATCATGGGTTTTTAGTTGGTTTGTAGAGAGCTTTGTTTTCGTATTAGCAATATAAATAGTGTGATCAATAAGCTAAATCCAAAGATGGGCAAACTAATTCCTAAAATAATAAGTGTAAGTGCTGTGATTATTTTTTGTTGATTGCTTGCACGCTTCCAGACCAATAAAGTTTGGCTAACAAAATGGCTAGTCGTAAGTTTTAAATTAGATGTTTTAAACCAAGCTTTATATGCATAAATAATCATGACGCATAGTCCAAGTGCATATAAAGCCAGTATAAGCTGATTGACCCAACCGAATAACACGCCAATATGAGCATCGACTCCCCAGCGTGTAAGCTTTGCAAATAATGAATAATCTTTAAAAGCTAATTTATCGATGACTTTTTGTTGGTGTATATCAATAGCCACACTATCTGCTTGTGTTGGCCATCTGCGCTGTAGTTCAGTAACAGTCCAAGCCTGATTTGCATCAACTGGTGGTTTGATTTGTATTTGTGCTGAATGAATTCCATTTGCTCTAGCAATTGCTAATGCAGAGTCAAATTCAGTTGGCATGATTTCTATATTCGAAGTTTCCATGACCATGCCATGATGTTCTTTATGCTCATCATGAGACATTTTTGGTAATGGCGCATTATTTAAAGTTGTGGCTAATGTTGGCGTTTGCCAATCTAACCATTGACGAGCAATACGAATATTATCACCGGCCCATTGGGACCATGTAAGACCCGTAATCGCAATGAACAATAAAAGTGGTAATAAGGTCAAGCCGATAGAACTATGCCACTTTAATAAACTATTTTTGTTTGATTGTCTGATTTTGAAGTTTTGACGACGCTTCCACCAACTATATAGGCCCGTTAGGGTTAAAATGCCCAGCCAGCTTGCAGCAAGTTCACTATAAAAACGTCCCCATTTTCCAAGTAATAAATTACTATGCAATTGATCTAAGAAGGTACGAAACGGTAGCACACCACTGGTTCCATATACAGCAAGTTGACCTTTTATAGAGAGTGTATAAGGGTCTACAAAAACAGCTTCATTATTTAAATGATGAGTTTTATCAGAAAAAATAACTCGTGTTGTTTGTATAGAACTTGGTGCTGGCCTAACTTCTGTAATTTGTGCAGACGCAGGCATAGCTTTTTTTGCTACTTCAACCTGTTGGCTTAGTGGGTAGGTATCTTTATTTAAAGGCTGAACATACAACGTATCTTTATAGATAGATTGTTCTATCTGAGGAGTAATTGCATATAGAAGGCCTGTAAACGCTGCAATAAATATAAATGGGGCAATAAAAATACCAGCATAAATATGTACAAGACGGAAAAGACTACGCCAAAAGCTAGGGGTACGAGGCATTTTGATGAGTATCAAACAAACTTTGGTGTGAAGTATATCTACTTTATTCTTAAATTTTAAAATAATTAAGGAATGAGGGTGTTTTGTATATCTAAGCAATTGTAAGAAAGGCTTTTTTAAATAAATAGATTAGAAGATAGAAGTAGGCTATTTTGACTACATTGAATTAGTGTCGAAAAATATATTCATTTATGGTTATGGGGCAAACTTAAGCCTTTGTTTGGGTGAGTATGAGAAATAATTTATAGATGATTAAATTTCTATTAAATTCATAGTTTATAATTGCATTTTATATAATTAAATAATTTATATAGCTATGAAAATTCATCATTTGCGAAGTGCAACTTTTATTATTGAAACTGGCCCTTATTTTATTTTAATTGATCCGATGTTGGGTGATAAAAGTTCGCTTCCTGCTTTTTCATACATCCGCTTTAAGGCTGAAAAGAATCCTTTAGTCGATTTACCTTTGAATGCCCAAGAATTATTAAACAAAGTTACCCATTGTTTAATTACCCATAGCCAAACTTTTGGAATAAAAGCATTTCAACATACTGATCATTTAGACCAAAAGGGTGAGGACTTTCTTGTTCAAAAGCAAATTCCTGTTTATTCCTTTCAAAATGATGTGTCGTATTTATCTAAATATGGGATAAATGTTCAGGGTGGTGTTGATTACTGGGAAGAAATCGAGTTTTTGGGAGGAAGATTAGTTGCCATACCAGCGCGTCATGGTCATGGCTGGATTAGTAAATTGATGGCGAATGGTTGTGGGTTTTATTTAGAATTGCCAAATGAACCTTCTTTATATATTAGTGGTGATACCGTACTGACCAATGATGTTAAAAATGCCTTGCTTAACTTTCAGCCTGATATTGCTGTAGTTGCTGCAGGACAAGCGCAAATGGATGCAGGGCAACCAATTCTTATGTCGACAGAAGAAGTGCGTGAATTTATAAAGCTTTCACCTAAACATGTGATTGCTAATCATCTTGAAGCCTTAAACCATTGTCCAGTAAAGCGGGAGGAGATAAAGCAAATTTCTATTGAAATGAATGCTATTCATCGTGTACAGATCCCTGAAGATGGACAAACACTTATTTATGAAAATTAAGACAAGATTTAATCAATATTTATTAAATGAAAATCTTGTATTTTCATATTTTCTATTATGAGTAGCGAATAACGCTATGAGTTTTTTATGTAAATGATAGAATTGCGACGGCCAGTAAGTAGTATCTATTTTGTCTAACTAATGAGCAGTCTACAAAATGTTTGAAATTAAATTTGTAGACTGTTGAACTACAAGTGAGGGTAAACGTAGATATACCTATGCAACCATTTAGAATTTCAGCCTATTGAAAATACAAAGGTTTATCACTTGTTCCCATCACTTACAATCCAAACCAGACTAGGTGGATTTTACTTTTTCTACTATTCCATCGTTGGCACATTCATGCCGTACTGGAATTTATATCTTCAAGACCAAGGGTTTAACTATCAGCAGATAGGTGTTTTATCATCTATTGCTATTGTGACACGTTTCTTTGCGCCTTTAGTTTGGGGTTGGATCGCAGATAAATCTGGTAAAAGAATGCTTCTGGTGCGGCTCGCAACTTGGATGGAAGCTTGCATATGGTTGGCTATATTTATAGTTCCTAATACCTTCCAATCTGTCGCTTTACTCATGCTTATTTTTAGCTTTTTCCAAAATGCAATTTTAGCTCAGTTTGAAGGGGTAACCTTATTTTGGTTGGGTGACCAAAGAGCAAAACTGTATGGCAAAATTCGAAAATGGGGATCGGTTGGGTTTATTGTAGGTGTGTTTACCATAGGTGCAATTTTAGAAATTATTCCAATTTCTATGTTGCCTATTTTATTGCTTATTATTGCTTCACTTGCATTTATTTGGGCTTTTACGATTCGTGAACCCGAGGAAGCTCCCACTTCGCAAAAGCATTTAGAGCCTTTATTACCCGTGTTGAAGCGTCCAGAAGTTGCTGCTTTTTTTACTATTGAATTTATTCTTCTTTTTTCACATGCACCTTTTTATAGCTTTTATAGCAATTTTTTAAAATCTTTAAATTACAGTACGACTGAAATTGGCTTTTTATGGGCAATGGGAGTGATGGCTGAAATTGTAATGTTTGCATTTGCTGCCACATTTTTTAAATATTTTTCTTGGCGAAGTCTTGTTGCCATATGTTTAGTTTTAACAAGTATGCGCTGGTTATTGGTTGCCGTTTTTTCTCATTATTTTATAGGCCAGCTATTTGCACAGTGCTTACATGCTTTTAGTTTTGGCTTGTTTCACCTTATTGCAATGCGGCTTATTTTCCAAAACTTTTCAATCGGGCAACAAGGGCGTGGTCAAGCTTTCTACAGTACCATGTGGGGGCTTGGAGTGGCATCTGGAAGTATTTTGGCTGGACATTATTGGAAAATTCTTACTGGTGAACATATTTTTATGATCGCTGCTTTAGTCGTGCTTTTAGGGTTGTGCTTTGTATTTTGGCTCCCTAAACAAATTGAAAAACCTGCTTCTTAATTGAGAACATTACTAAAATTGTTAGCTATAGGTAGTTAAAGATAAAATTGTTTGAAGAGAGGTATTGGTTCGTTACTGTTGAAAAATATTGTTTTTATATGGTTATGAAACAATGTTTTTCTAAAAAAATGTGCTAACTTAAACCCATGCGTTTAATGATTAATAAATCTATGAAAAATATTTATATTATGGGATTATTATTGGCTTTTTCTGGTTTTGCTATGGCTGAGACAGTGACTCAACAGCCAACAGAACAACCTGTTCGCACTGCAAGTAATCCTAACGCTATACGTATTGTTACTCGTCCTGAAATTATGGGATTGTGGGGAATGGAGATTCCAAATAATAAGAAATGTGTAGAGTACTATAACTTCCGTAGTAGTAATGATGTGGTGATTAAAAGCGGTGAAGAATGGTCATATGGTATTTATGAATACCAGCCATCGGATGACCCTAAAGAGCAGCTATCAGCTTTAGTGATGCAAATTAAATTTGATAATAATAAAGTCGATTGCTCTGGTCAGCAGCAAGATCAGACTGGTGATGTTTCCCAATATTTTGTGCAATGGAAAAATGACCATACCATCAATTTCTGTTCAACTGCTAAAGGTGAGCAATGTTTTGCAACACTACGTCGCATGTTGCCATAATTTGAAATGGATATAAAAAAGCCTCTTATGTAAGAGGCTTTTTTATTATGCATATTATGCAGTTTCAGCTTTCTTTTCTTCTTCCACTTTTTTCAACAAGTGTTTTTCAAGGTAATGGATGTCCATTGCTTGTTCACAGAAGTTTTTGTCTTGCAAGATAAGATCTTTATGTAAAGGAATATTAGTTTTAATTCCTGTAAGGATCATTTCGTCTAACGCTTGACGCATACGAGCAAGCGAAGTTTCACGATCTTTACCATGAGAGATCAATTTTGCAATCATTGAATCGTAATAAGGTGGAATGCTGTATCCAGGATAGATATGAGAATCTAAACGAATACCAGCACCGCCTGGTGCATAGAAACTTTCAATTTTACCTGGTGAAGGTAAGAATGTTGTTGGATCTTCAGCATTGATACGACATTCAATAGCATGGCCACGCACTTCAATATCTTCTTGTTGAAGTTCTAAGCCTAAACCAGCTGCAATACGTAATTGCTGCTCAATGATGTCAACACCAGTCACCATTTCAGTTACAGGGTGCTCAACCTGAACACGGGTGTTCATTTCGATGAAGAAGAATTCACCGTCTTCGAACAAGAATTCAAATGTACCAGCACCACGGTATTGCATGAGCTGACATGCGTGAACACAAGCTTCTAAAATATCAGCACGTGCTTGTTCTGGTAGATTTGGAGCAGGAGCTTCTTCTAACACTTTTTGGTGACGACGTTGTAATGAGCAGTCGCGATCATATAAATGAATCGCATGACCATTACCATCACCTAAAACTTGAACTTCGACATGGCGAGGTTTTTGTAAAAAGCGCTCCATGTATACGGTATCATCGCCGAACCACATTTCTGCATCACGTTGAGCTGCTTGAACTGACTCAAGTAATGTATCTACGCGTTCAACAATACGCATACCACGACCACCACCACCAGCTGCCGCTTTAACAATAAGCGGGAAGCCGATTTCTTTAGCTTCAGCTAAAGCGTTGTGGATGGTTACTGCATGGTCACAACCAGGTACTGTAGGTACACCAGCTTTTTTCATTGCAACAATTGCAGAAACTTTGTTACCCATTAAACGAATATGTTCTGGGCGAGGGCCAATAAATGTGAAGCCTGAGCTTTCTACAATTTCAGCAAACTCGGCATTTTCCGAAAGGAAGCCATAGCCTGGGTGAATTGCATCAGCACCAGTAATTTCTGCAGCAGTAATAATTGCTGGGATGTTTAAATAGCTGTCACTACTTGCACCCGGACCAATACATACTGCTTCATCAACGAAACGTAAATGCATCAAATCTTTATCAGCATCTGAATAGATACCGACAGTTTTGATTCCTAATGTTTTGCAAGCCCGGGTAATTCGTAAAGCGATTTCACCACGGTTTGCAATTAAAACTTTTTGCAACATAGTTGTCCCCGAGGTATTACGCGCGATAACGGAATAAAGGTTGACCGAATTGGATCACATCACCGTTTTTCACTAAAATTTCTTCAATCACGCCGCTTTGAGTTGCTTCAATCGGGTTCATGATTTTCATTGCTTCGATAATACCCAAAGTCTCACCAGCAGATACAGTTTGACCTACTTTAACAAATGGTGCTTCGCCTGGGCTTGGAGCAGCATAGAACACACCAACCATAGGAGAAGTTTCAACTGCTCCACGTGGAGTTTTTGCAGCAGGTGCTTCAGCAACAGGAGCTGCTGGAAGTGCTACACCAGCCGCAGCAACGACAGGATTGCGACGAGTTAAAGCGATCGATTGATCACCTTCTTTAACTTCAATCGCTTGCAAGTCAGACTCAATCATTAAATCGATGAGTTTTTTAATTTTGCGGATATCCATGGGCGACTATTCCTGAACTAGTTTGGGTTAGATGGTTGAATTTTTTCAATGGCGTAATCGAGTGCAAAGCTATAACCTTTTGCACCTAGACCACAAATCACGCCAATTGCTTTGTCTGATAAATAAGAGTGGTGTCTAAACGCTTCACGTGCGTGAACATTTGATAAATGTACTTCAATAAACGGAATGGCAACGCCAAGTAGGGCATCACGTAAAGCAACTGAAGTATGGGTAAGAGCAGCAGGGTTAATAATAATAAGTTTTACGCCTTCTGTTTGTGCCTGATGAATACGGTCAACAATGGCACCTTCCCAGTTGCTTTGAAAAGTATCTAGTGTAATAGAGGCTTGTTTAGCTTGAGCAATAAGTTGTTGGTTGATATTGTCTAGGGTAAGATGACCATATACTTCTGGTTCGCGTTTTCCCAGCAAATTCAAATTCGGTCCATGAATTACCAAAATGGTCGAACTCATTCAGATTGCTCCAGCTCTAAAGTTGCAAATAATCTTTGCAAGATGTCTGCAAAGTTTGCTTATTATGGCATATGTTTCTACAAGTTTTTTATAATTTCTTTTAATTGTCGCAGAAAGGGTACACCAAATTCGGCTTATATATTGTAAATTTTGCGACGAATTAGCAATGTTAAAAAATGACAAAATTTCAAGTAATTTAACGGAGCTTATTTTAAACCGAATTGACAAAAACAGTTCATGTATTTTGTGTAACGACGGTATGGGCATCTTCAATTGTTAACATTTCATTCCAGCGAGTTAGATAGTTTTTTGAGCGATGGCATTGTTTCATTTGCCAAGATGGATTACGCGAGTGATACCCCACTTGTAAATAATGACTACCAAAACGCTTACGGACCGTCCCCAAAGTTTCCATCAATTGTTGTCTTTGATGAATAAGTTCCAGAGGCTGCCATAAATCATCAATGTGTTGTTGACGCGCGTGTAGACCACAAAATAATACTCCAATTTTTATATAACTTTTATTTTCTTTATATAAAACATCAATTTGCTGCATTGCTGCTTTTGTTAGTATGCATAAATCATCTGTTGCATAGTGAAGACCAATGGCCTGAGAAGTGGCTTTTTTATAAGGAGGTCTATCTGTTTTCTCATAAAGCATGACCTGAATGCAGGCACAAAGTTGTTCTTGTTTCATTAAACGGCGATGCGCCCGATTAAGATGAAAAATAAGTGCTTGTTTAATAATCTCAATGCTGGATAAAGCTTGAGCAAAACTTCGTGATGCTAAAATCCGTTTAGTTGGAATGGCAGGATCGTCAAGTTCAATACATGATTGGCCTTTTAGCTCACGAATAGTGCGTGCCATGACCACAGAAAATGCCTTTGCCATATGATGTTCATTGGCAAAAGTTAAGTCTAGGCAAGAGTACACTTCATAACTTTGTAGCTGTTTGACCAATTGATAGCCAATTCCCCAGACTTCTTTGACCGATGTCTGTTGCATGAGGTCTTCCATAATTAATGGATCTAAGGTGATGAAATTACAGATTCCCTTAAAACTTTTAATTTTCTTAGCATAATGATTGGCTAGTTTTGCTTGTGTTTTTGAATATCCAATTCCAATACAACAAGGTAAACCTAACCATTGGAGGAGAGTCTTTCTCACCTCACTGCAGTAATCTGAGGTATCGATAGATTGAAGGTAAGGGGTGAGATGAATAAAGCATTCATCTATAGAGTAAGCTTCTATATCATCTGGAGAAAAAAATTGACCGAGGACAGCAAAAAAACGACGGGACATCTCGGCATATAAAGTGTAATTGCTTGAATAAACTTCAACACCAGCTTCTAAAGCATCTTTCTCAATTTGAAACCACGGTACTCCCATCTTAATACCTAAAATTTTTGCTTCTTCGCTACGTGAAACCACACAGCCATCGTTGTTAGATAAAACAACTACAGGTTTATCAATGAGTTTAGGGTTGAAAAGTCGTTCGCAGCTGACATAGCAATTATTGATATCAACCAGTGCATAAACTTCGCGGTGTGAGATTTCTCTCATTCTTTCATCCCCCAAATTCATCAGCTCAAAATACATATTTTGAATTTGTAACGTAATCAAGTTAACAAAATTATGGATAGATATCTAGGGGAGTTCTGGTTGTTCGTCGAAATTATGAAAAGGATGCAAAGGGAATGAATTGTCAGTTATTGATATGGAAATGTCTGAAAATGATAAGTTTTAGTTAGTTATGATCGAAACCATAAGAGCTATATTTAATGGATGGGTTGAGTCCTTTAAGTATAGTAATGCGTATAACGCATTTGTCTTATGGGTCTTTCAAGCTGTCTTTGTTATAAAAGACAGCTTTTTTTTTATGATGATTTAAGTATTTCTTAGCTTGGCTTGATTGTAGCAATCGAGATTAATGCATTGATCACTCAGCTCTATGATTTGAGCAGGGGGTAAATGAAGTTTCTCCCATTTTTGCATTTGTTCAAATAGCCAGTGGAAATCTTCAGGTTGTGGGGCAGCATTTTCTTTAACCAAGTGCTTTACAATATTTTGAATCATATAGTATTTATCGACATGTACTTCTTCAGAACAGTGAAAGCGGACAATTCCAAAATCGACCAACAACTTTAAGACAGGTACAAAATCTTTTAAATCACTCAATTCCTTTTGAGCTTTCATAATTGCTGTGGTGAGTGCGATTAAAGTTTGAGGATGTTGTTCAGCCCACTCTTGAGTTACCGCGAGAACTTTATCTGCCACATTGGGAATAATGTTCTGACTTGAGCATACGAGTTTACTTAAGCCTAAAAGTTCGCCTTGAGTATTCCACGGTTCTCCTACACAAAAACCATCAATGACATGGTTATCTAAAGCTTCGACCATATACGGTGGTGGAAGGGCTTTGAGCTTGAGTGTTTGAGCTATTTTTGAGTCTGCCAAAGCAAGCCATTCCCGTAAACAATAATGATGAATTGAATGTTTAAATACATGGGCTAATGACAGAGCATTATCTTCTTTAATGTAGCTCGTCACTTTTTGGGCTGTAGTTTGTGCATCCTCATTCTCATTAATAGCCAGTTGATGAACTAATTTCTGGCTTAAGCTTATAAAGGCACGGTTTTTACTTAAAATGAGAGGGGTTTGTAGTGCAATACCAATTTGGTCTGCACCCACGGCTGCTGCAGGCAGCATGGCTGATAAACAATGTGCGGCATCTAATAGCCCAAAAGCCAAACGGTCGCGTAGACTTGCCCATGATGCTTCTTTAACTAAAGTAACATCTAAACCGACTTCTTCGAAAAAACCTTGTTGTTTTGCCCAAAGCAATGCAAGACAATCAAGTAAAGGAATATAGCCGAGTTGCAATTGAGTCTTTTCTAATGTGCCCATTTATTCGTCCTTTAGTTGATCATTTAGTAGTTTTTGAGCGTCAAGTAAACGCCGTGCCATTTCCCCAATGGTTATACGGTGGCTCATGGCATTTTTTCTGAGAAGTTGAAAAGCTGTGTCTTCAGGTAAGCCATGCAGTTGCATGAGTAGTACTTTAGCCTTTTCAACATCTTTACGGTCTGCCAGTTTGGTTTGGGCTTCTTTTAAGTCACCTTCGAGCTTTTTATGTTTTTTATATTGCTCAATTGAAATTTCTAAAATGGTATGTAAGCGGGCAGGGTCTATGCCATCTACAATATAAGCGGTCACGCCTGCATCGATAGCTTGTTTGATGGTGTCTTTATCTGAATTTTTAGTGAACAGGACAGTCGGTAGATCATAGCTACTGACACAACTTTCAATAATGTCACGATGGGGATGATCCATATCGAGCAAGATTACATCGGCTTGTAAATCTTCAAGACGAAAGATATTCAAGTGATCCAAAGTAAGGCAAGCGACCACTTCAAAGTCATTTTCAAGCAGACTGTTTTTTATATAGTCGGCTCGCGCATGATCATCATCAATAAGGGCTATTTTGAGTTTTGGCATAAGTTCAGAAAATCAGGCTAAGAAAATGCGCCAATTCGACGCGTTTTTTGTTATTGAGTTTTAAGCAAGATTAGTGCCATCCAAAATTAAACCCAAAATTAGGATTAATTGACATTCTAGGAGGCCAAAAAGTTAGTTTGATCGATCTTGGTGCAGAAATACGATTCATTTTGTGGCAAAGCGTATTTTTATTTAAACCATTTAAGTGTAGAGCTTTGGTGCAAAGAGAATAGGTTATTATTTGGGGAAGAAAGATAGGAAAATCCTATCTTATTGAAAATAATTATAAAAAAATTGATTTTCGAATTTTATAACAATTGGCATGCAAAATGCTTAGTTAATTGCAGGTCGAAGACGACCATAAGTTTTAAAGACGGCCAACGATGTCCGTTCTGATCGATTTTGTGAGTGCAACCGTACACACAAAGAAGTTACGTTCAGTCGGAGTGAAGGCCATGTCTTTATTTTTATTGCATAAAAAAGTTACATCTGAATTAACTAATTTTTCAGTTTCAGCGATGCGAGCCTTCTCTATGAGGGGGCTCGCTTTTTTTATTTCTTTTTATGATTTTGCTGTGCATTGGGTGTCATTAACGAGTGGAAAAAATGGATTCCAAGCAGCTACATGCTTTGTGAGATTGATTCGCTTCTCGGTAGAACACAAAGCAAAAAAACAATGTCTATTTGAGAATGCAATAACACAGCTTAAAAGCAACGTGATTTGAGGAGAAACACTATGAAATTGGTAATGATTGGTCATGGTATGGTGGGCCACAAATTCATCGAAGCCATTTTGGAAAAAGCAGATGATGAACTGGAAATCACGATTCTCGCGGAAGAACCTCGTATCGCATATGACCGTGTACATTTAACAGAATACTTCTCAGGGAAATCAGCAAAAGATTTATCTTTAGCACGTTTTGACTTTGCCGATGCTCATGGCATTGACTTACGTCTTAATACAAAAGCAACTGCAATTGATACAACGGCACAAACAGTCACAACCAATCATGGTGATATCATCAGCTATGACAAATTGGTGTTGGCAACTGGTTCGTATGCATTTGTTCCGCCAATTCCGGGTAATGACCGCGAGAACTGTTTTGTTTACCGTACCATTGAAGATCTAGATGCCATTCGTGCAGCAAGTTTAAAGGCTAAAACAGGCGTAGTAATTGGCGGTGGTTTACTTGGACTTGAGGCAGCCAAAGCATTATGTGATTTAGATTTAGAAACACACGTTGTTGAGTTTGCACCACGTTTGATGGCAGTTCAAATTGATGACTTAGGGGGCAAGGTTTTACGCCGTAAAATTGAAGATTTAGGTGTAAAAGTCCATACACAAAAAGCGACTCAGTCTATTGAGTCTGGTGTAAATACCACTCATGTGATGAAGTTTGCCGACGGTAGTGAACTCGAAACAGATGTGATTTTATTCTCTGCGGGAATCCGCCCACGTGATGAGCTTGCGCGCAACAGTGGGCTTACGATTGGTGAGCGTGGCGGTATTGTGATTAATGATTATTGCCAAACGTCAGATCAAAACATTTATGCCATTGGTGAATGTGCGCTTTGGCAAAATAAAATTTATGGCTTGGTTGCACCGGGCTATGACATGGCGCGCATTGCAGCAAAACACATTTTAGATGAAGAGTGTCATTGCTTCGCTGGCGCAGACATGAGCACCAAGTTGAAGTTGATGGGCGTTGATGTTGCTTCTGTCGGTGATGCACATGCCATGACCCCAGGTGCATTAAGCTATTTCTATGCAGATGAACATGCACTGGTTTATAAAAAGATTGTTGTAAATGCTGACAAAACTAAATTGCTTGGCGCGGTTTTAGTGGGTGATGCCAAAGAATATAACGATCTTTTACAAATGATGTTGAATGGTTTGGCTTTACCGGAAGTGCCTGAAAGTTTAATCATGCCGGGCTTTGAGCAATCAGCAGCAAAATCTGGTGGTAGCGGAGTCGATTTGCTGCCAGACGGCGCGACCATTTGTTCATGTAACAACGTATCAAAAGCAGACATCTGCCAAGCAATTAGCGATGGTTCGACCTCTTTAGGTGCATTAAAGAAATGCACCAAAGCAGCAACAGCATGTGGTGGTTGTGCACCATTAGTGACTCAAGTATTGAAGTCAGAGTTACAGCGTCAAGGCGTGACTGTTAACAATCACATTTGCGAACACTTCCCGTACTCGCGTCAAGAGTTGTATCACTTGGTCCGTGTCAATGAAATCAAGACATTTGATGATTTGATTCATCAACATGGGCACGGTTTAGGTTGTGATATTTGTAAACCAGCCGCAGCAAATATTTTGGCATCTTGCTGGAATGATTTCGTACTTAAGCCAAGTCATGCAGGTCTGCAAGACAGTAACGACTACTACCTAGGTAACATTCAAAAAGATGGCTCTTACTCCATTGTACCGCGTATGGCAGGTGGGGAAGTCACTCCGGATGGCTTAATTGCGATTGGTCAAATTGCAAAGAAATATAACTTGTACACCAAAATTACTGGTGGTCAACGTGTTGATATGTTTGGTGCGCAAGTTCATGAGCTTCCATTTATTTGGGAAGAGTTAAATGCTGCGGGCTTTGAGTCTGGTCATGCGTATGGTAAGTCGTTACGTACAGTGAAATCTTGTGTGGGTAGCACTTGGTGTCGTTACGGAGTAGACAACTCGGTTGGTTTGGCGATTGAACTTGAAAACCGATACAAAGGTTTGCGTTCACCGCATAAATTGAAAATGGCAGTGTCTGGCTGTACACGTGAGTGTGCGGAAGCGCAAGGTAAAGATGTAGGCGTGATTGCCACTGAAAAGGGTTGGAACCTTTATGTGTGTGGTAACGGTGGTATGAAACCGCGTCATGCAGAATTACTCGCATCTGACCTCGATAAAGAAACACTTATTCGTTATATCGACCGTTTCTTTATGTTCTACATTCAAACGGCAGACCGTTTACAACGTACCAGTGTATGGCGTGACAACATGGAAGGCGGTCTAGACTACCTTAAATCTGTGATCGTTGATGACTCTCTTGGTTTAGCGGCCGAGCTTGAGCGCCGTATGGAACACATTATTGGTACATATCAAGATGAATGGCGTACAGCTGTCGAAAACCCTGAGGTGCGTAAACGCTTCCAGACTTATATCAATGCAGGAGCAAATGAACAGGCCGATCCGCACATTCAATTTACAACTGAACGTGGTCAAATCCGCCCATTAACTGAAGCTGAACGTTCAGAAGACCGTATTCCAATGGTTGAAGCATAAAGGAGAGTTTCTATGAATATTGTACAAGACAAAAATATGCTTCCTGATGATCAGTGGATTGACGTTTGTGCACTCGATGATTTAACCCCAAACACGGGTGCAGGAGCGCTAGTGGGCGGTCAAGCGGTTGCAATCTTCCGTGTGGGGCATGAAAAACGTGTTTATGTACTGAGCAATAAAGATCCGTTTAGCCAAGCGAATGTGATGAGCCGCGGGATTATTGGTGATTTACAAGGCGAACGAGTCGTTGCATCACCAATTTATAAACAACATTTCAGTTTAGCTACGGGCCGTTGTTTAGAAGATAAAGACCAAAAATTGGCAGTTTATCCGAGCAAAATTGTTGATGGCCGTGTTTGGGTCAACGCGGTGCCGCAAAAAACTTATATTACCAATACAGGTGTATCACAAGACAAACTTAGACTGGTGCTGATCGGGAATGGTTTGGCAGGGATGCGTTGTCTGGAAGATTTACTCGATATGGCACCAGATCGTTATGAAGTTACGGTGATTGGTGAAGAACCATGGGGTAACTATAACCGTATTATGTTGTCTCCGGTTTTATCGGGTGAAAAAACCATTGAAGACATTATGTTGCATCCACCGAAGTGGTACGACGATAAAGGCATTAAATTTATTGCTGGTGATAAAGCCGTAAAAATTGATCGTCCGCGTAAAGTGGTTTACACCGAAAAAGGCCAGACAGTTGATTATGACCGTTTGATTCTGGCAACAGGCTCGGCACCATTTATTCCACCAGTTCAAGGTGTTGACCTAAAAGGGGTGTTAACTTTCCGTGATATTTATGACGTTAACACCATGATTGAATACTGTGGTTCAAAAACTAATGCAGTCGTGATTGGTGGCGGTTTGCTGGGTTTAGAAGCTGCCTATGGTTTAAAGCAACGTGGTATGAATGTCACGGTATTGCATTTAATGGACCGTATTATGGAACGCCAACTTGATGGGCGTGCGAGTCAATTACTTCGTCATAGCATTGAGCAAAAAGGCATTCAAATCATTACCGAAGCCAATACCGAAGCGTTAATCGGTGATGAAAACGGTCATGTCAAACAAATCCGTTTGAAAGATGGCACAGTGTTAGATGCTGACCTTGTGGTGTTTGCTGTAGGTATCCGTCCGAATATTGCTTTGGCGCAAAGTGCAGGATTACGTTGTAACCGTGGTGTATTGGTGAATGACACCATGCAAACATTTGACCCAAGTATTTATGCCGTGGGTGAGTGTATCGAACACCGTGGTCAAACTTTCGGTTTGGTTGAACCACTGTGGGGCCAAGCTTTTATTTGCGCGACCCATTTAGCAGAGCACGGCAGCTTAACTTTTAAAGCGCCAACCGTACCGACTCAGTTAAAAGTCAGTGGTGTCGATGTATTCTCTGCGGGCAATTTTGAACCGAAAGATGATTATGAAGACATTATTTTAAACGATGAAAAACGCCAGATTTATAAACGCATTATTATTCAAAACGATCGGGTAATCGGTGCAGTACTGTTCGGTGATACTGAAGATGGCATGTGGTATGCAGAGTTAATTGCAGATCAAACTCCTGTTTCTTCATTTAGAAATAAGCTGCTATTTGGTCGAGATTTTGCATTAAAAAATGCAGGCTAAATAGGGAAAGGAGCAGTTATGAATAGTATTCCAAGCGTTGAAATCGATAGCTCCGACCATGTTGCAAAAACAACTAAAACAACATGTCCATATTGCGGTGTAGGTTGTGGTGTTAGTGTAAACGTTCAACAAAAACCGCAAGGACCTGTGGTGCAAGTTGAGGGGGATGCTGAGCATCCTTCCAACTTCGGGCGCTTATGTATTAAAGGTAGCCGACTTGCGGATACTTTGGGGTTAGAAACACGTCTACTTCAACCGATGTTTGGTCGTAAGCCACATCGGACTGTAACGACATGGGATGCAGCAATCAATAAAATTGCCGATAAATTCCAGTCTTTTATCGATCAATATGGTCGTGACAGCATTGCATTTTATGTTTCAGGTCAGCTTTTGACTGAAGATTATTATGTGGTGAACAAGTTTGTAAAAGGCTATTTGGGCACTGCAAATATCGATACCAACTCACGGCTTTGTATGTCATCTGCGGTGGCAGGTCATAAACGTAGCTTTGGTGAAGACCTTGTGCCAGCAAGTTATGAAGATTTTGAACATTCAGACATGGTGGTTTTGGTTGGTTCCAATACCGCATGGTGCCATCCTGTGCTGTATCAGCGGATTATGCAGGCTAAAAGCCACAATCCAAATATGTTTGTGGTGGTGATTGATCCACGTTTTACCAGTACTTGTGAACAAGCGGATTTACATTTACCGATTTTACCGGGCCAAGATGTCGCATTGTTTAACGGACTATTCCAATATCTATATCAAAATGGTCATGCCGATCAGGCCTTTGTAGAGGCTTATACCGAAGGTTTGCAAGAGGTTTTGGCAAGCAGCGAGCCAGAAGCTAATGTGGAATATGTGGCAAAGCGTACAGGAATTGCACTCGATAAATTACAGCAGTTCTTTGAGAAATTTGCGCAGACTGAAAAAGTAATCACGCTATTTTCAATGGGTGTGAATCAATCAAGTCAGGGCGTGAATAAAGCCAACAGCATTATTAACTGTCACTTACTAACAGGCAAAATTGGAAAGCTCGGCGCTGCACCATTTTCAATGACAGGCCAGCCCAATGCGATGGGTGGTCGAGAAGTGGGTGGCTTAGCCAATATGCTAGCGGCACACATGGACTTAGATAACCCATTACATCAAAAAGTAGTGCAAACCTTTTGGGATAGCCCATTTATTGCAACTCAAGCTGGTTTGAAAGCAGTTGATTTATTTAATGCGGTTGAGGCTGGAAAAATTAAAGCGATCTGGATTATGGCGACCAATCCAGTTGTGAGTCTGCCAGATGCCGATCAAGTTAAACGTGCTTTAGAGAAGTGCGAGTTAGTCATCGTGTCAGATATCTGTGCCGATACCGATACTACTGCCTATGCCGATGTTTTGCTTCCAGCTTTAGGTTGGGGTGAAAAAGATGGAACCGTTACTAACTCTGAGCGTCGTATTTCACGTCAACGTGCTTTTTTACCTGCGCCGGGTGAAGCAAAAGCGGATTGGTGGGCAATGAGTCAAGTTGCGAAAAAATTAGGCTTTAAAGGTTTTGACTTTAATAGTGCTGTTGATATTTTCAATGAACATGCTGCTTTGTCAGCACAAGATAATGCTGACATCAATACACGTGAGCAAACTGATACGTTCCGTTATTTCAACTTAAAAGGTTTAATGAACCTAAGTACTGCTGAGTACGACGCTCTACAACCAGTGCAATGGCCAGTATGGGATAAAAACCAAGACGCTAAAGCTGTTCAACAACTGTTTGGCAAGGGCCAGTTTAGCCACAAAAATACCAAGGCAAAATTGATTTCGACTGTTGCAATTAATCCGGTACATGCAGTTTCAGAAGATTATCCGCTCATTTTGAACACGGGACGTATTCGTGATCAATGGCACACCATGACGCGTACTGGTTTGTCACCAAATTTGACCAGTCACCGTGCCGAACCATTTTGCGAGATTCATCCGAGTGATGCCTTGAAATTTGGTGTACGTGATCAAGGCTTAGTAGAAGTTCGTTCGAAATGGGGCAGTTGTGTACTGCGTGTGACATTCTCATCAGGTGTCCGTCGTGGGCAAATTTTCGCACCGATTCACTGGACTGAACAGGTCGCATCCGACGCCCGTATTGGTAAAGTCGTTAATCCAGAAGTTGATGCAATTTCAGGTGAGCCCGAGTTCAAACATACGCCTGTAACCATTCAGCCGTTCTATACCACTTGGCAAGGCGTGCTCTATATTCGTGAAGGATACGATTCGCATATTCAAGAATCGCTACATCACTGTGCATGGTGGACCAAAGTCAAAATGGTCAAAACCAATCGTTATGAACTTGCAGACCGCCAAACTTTTCATGATACTCAAAAGAATCTGAAAAGCTTTTTGCCATTTGCCGATGAAACCTTTGAATGGTTAAGCATAGAAGATATTTCTTCACAACTGAGCCATAGTATTATTTTGAAAGATGGCATTGTAATTGCAAGTCTATATATTGCACCGCCAGATTTATTGCCAGACCGTGACTGGGTAGCAAGTCTGTTTAAACGAGAACGTTTGAGCGCCTTGCACCGTAAAGCTTTACTAGCAGGTATGCCAATGTCGGCTACCAATAATGATGGGCCTTTGGTGTGTAGTTGTTTTAAAGTAGGTAAGAATAAAATTATCGAAGCAATAAAAACACAAAACATTACCCATGAAAAACAGGTCACTGCTTGTTTAAAAGCTGGTGGCAATTGTGGATCATGTTTACCTGAAATCCGTGGCTTAATTAAAGCTTGCCAGCAAGAGGTAGAAGTGTGAATAAGGGATATCCCATAACTGATCTGGTCATTCTGGCGGGTGGACAAGCCCGCCGTATGAATGGTTTAAATAAGCTGTTGCAGCAATTCGATGGCGATACGCAACTTCTTAAGATTCACCAAAAGCTAAAATCTTCAGTATCTGAAATTTGGGTGAATAGTCATCGAGACTATTCAATCTATCAAAGTATTGTGCCCGATATTAAATGTTTTCAAGATGATGCTTCCGGTTTTTTCGGCCCGCTTATGGGGATGAAAAGTGCATGGTCACATGTAAAGGCAGATTATGTTTTGTTTACTCCTTGTGATGTGACCTACATACCTACGCAAGTCGTTGCGAAATTACACAGTGCTCTTCGCAAAAATAAACAGGCTCAGGCAGCTTATGTTTCAATTAATGGAGATGCCTTATACCCATTTTGTTTGTTAAAACGTGAGAGTCTAGAAGTTTTGCAGCAGCAAGTTGATAAGCAACAATTGAGTTTAAAAAATTGCTTTAAACTTTTACATGCACAAGTCGCCATTTTTCAAAAGCAAAACTTATTTTTCCATAGCATTAATTCTTTAGATGAACTTCAACAATACAAACAAATTAAAGCATTTAAAGAGATTTTTTCGACAAATTAAAGCACCAGCAATATCGTTTTAAAATTTACATTGATAGCCTGAAATCATTTTTTAAATTTTGAGTTATTGACTGTTTAGAATTTAAGTTCTATTTTGGAACTTGAGGTTTTCATTCTAGCCAGATGTATAAAAATAAACGGAGCCAGAAAAATGATGGACGCAGCTCAGCAAAGTAAAACAGATGTGACCGCATGTATTTTATGTTCAAGAAACTGCGGTTTGAGCGTAGAAATTAAAGATAACCAATTTGTCAAAATTAAAGGTAATCCTGAGCATCCATTTTCTCAAGGTTACATTTGCCAAAAAGCCGCAAGATTACAGCATTACCAGAAACATGCAGACCGTTTGACTACGCCTTTAAAACGCCAGCCAGATGGCTCATTTCAAGAAATTAGTTGGGATGTGGCTATACAAGAAATTGCAGATCAATTAGTTCAGATTAGAGATAAATTTGGAGGTATAGCTTTTGCCTCTGTTGGGGGCGGTGGTCAGGGTAACCACTTGGGTGCAGCGTATGGTCGACAGCTTTTGTTGGCCATGAAAAGTTATTATGCATACAACTCACTTGCCCAAGAAAAAACAGGTGATTTCTGGCTCAATGGTCGCCTATTCGGTAGTCAGGCCTGCCATACTACAGAAGATGTAGAATATGCCGATTATGTTCTTTTTATTGGGACGAATCCGTTTCAGGCACATGGTATTCCCAACGCACGAGACACGCTAAAACATATTAAGAAAGATCCGAATCGAACCATGGTGGTGTTCGATCCGCGTGTTACCGAAACGGCAAAACAAGCAGACATTCACGTGCAGTTAAAACCGGGAACAGATGCTTTTTTAATGTCGGCCATGATTGCGATCATTATTAAAGAAAAGCTTTATGATGCAGCATTTATTGAGCACCATACACATGGGTTTGAAGAAGTAAAAGCTGCATTTAATCATGTCCCGATTGAAGACTATATTGCTAAAGCTGATGTACCTGTCGATTTGATTTATCAGGTTGTTCAAGATTTTTCAAAGGCAAAAAGAGGCTGTGTACGTATCGATTTAGGTATTCAACATACTTTGAATACGACATTAAATGGTTATTTAGAAAAGCTTTTATACTTACTGACAGGGAACTTTGGAAAACAGGGTACCAATAATTTACATACCATGTTTATTCCAATTTTAAGTGATACAGATGAAAGAAAACCAAAATATCGACGTAGCGTTTATCATAAAATGTTCCCGATCTCTGGGTTTTTTCCGCCTAATATTTTACCCGATGAAATCCTAAAAGCAGGGGAAAAGCGAATTCGTGCTGTGTTTGTAGATAGTTGTAATCCACTATTAACTTACCCTGATACACCTGCCTATGAAAAAGCCTTTAAAGCATTAGATTTATTGGTTGTAGTCGATGTTGCGATGACAGAAACCGCGAGACTCGCCGACTATATTTTGCCTGCTCATACTCAGTTTGAAAAATGGGAATTTACTGGTTTTAACTTGGAATTTCCTAAGAATGGTTTTCATCTGCGTCATCCCGTATTGGCTGCTCAAGCAAACACTTTACCGGAAGCCGAAATTTATACTCGATTACTGGAAGCAATGAATGCTATTCCGAAGAATTTTCCAATTCTAGAAAAAATAGCTGCGGTCGACTCGAAAAAAACAGCCTATTTACCCTACTTGTCGGCGCTAGGACTTACCTTGGCACGCCATAAAAAATATATCCCTTTTGCTACCTCTATCATTTATCGAACTCTTGGCAAACGACTTGGCAATTCTGCAGATTCAGTTGCTTTTTTATTGCCGCTCTCTATTCAATATGCTGCTTTACATACCAAAGCAGTACGCCGCGCAGGTTATAAAGGTAATCCGTTAACACAAGGAGTCAAACTATTTGAGCAGATATTAAAGCAACGTTCAGGTATGGTTTTATCGCAACATGAATATGATGAAGTCTGGAAACTGGTAGCTTATAAAGATAAGAAAATACGTCTTGCAATTCCCGAGATGTTAAGTGAACTCGCAAGATTGAAAAGCCATAACGTTAATGTTGAAGAGTTTCCTTTCATCCTTTTGTCTGGTGAACGCCGTAGCTACAACGCTAACCAAATTTACCGTGACCCTGCTTGGCGAAAAGTAGATGCAGAAGGTGCACTGCGTATTCATCCTGAAGATGCAAGACACTTAAATGTAGATGCAGGAGGGCAGCTTAAATGTATCTCAGCGCATGGAGAAATTCAGGTAGTTATTGAGTTGGATGATGGGATGAGAAGAGGTGTCGTATCACTTCCACACGGCTATGGTATGCGATTTCAAAATGGTGAACCAATTGGGCCACAATTAAACTTACTTATTTCTGCTGAACATTGTGATCCATTGTCGAAAACGCCGTACCATAAATATGTACCCATCCGTTTAGAAAAGTGTTAGAAATAGAATCAAGTAAAACATAGATTTTACCGCGCTAACTCGAGATTTATTTTTTAATTGTTCTTAAGGTAGTGCCGTGAAAAGTCTATAAAAAATTTAAATATTATGGAAAATAAGTAGAGCTGGAATAAATTTTGCAATTAAAGATCAAAGCACTATTAAGATGCAATTTTTTGTATTTGATTGTTCATAATCGGTGCTCGCAAGATTTGAAATGTTCTCGATATGAGTGCAAATGATGAAACAATATCACTCTGAAAATGCGCCAAGCCTTCTGCAAGATCAATATGGGCGTATCAAGCGTAAGTTACGAATTTCTGTAACTGATCGCTGTAATTTTAAGTGTGTATATTGCATGCCTGAGCATCCAGAATGGTTAAATAAACAAGACTTGCTTAGTTTTGAAGCGCTCTTTCAATTTTGTCATTTTATGGTGCAGCAAGGTATCGAGAGTATTCGCATTACGGGTGGTGAACCATTAATGCGACAAGGTATTGTTCATTTCATTCGAGATCTACAGTCTTTAAAAAGTTTAGGTTTAAAACGTATATCGATGACTACCAATGGTCATTACCTTGCTAAACATGCCAAGCAGCTAAAAGACGCTGGATTAGATGATTTAAACATTAGTTTAGATAGTTTAGATCCTGTTCAGTTTAAAGAGTTGACCAAGAAAAAATTGGAGCCTGTTTTAGAGGGGATACAAGCTGCAAAAGAAGTAGGATTACCTTTTAAAATTAACTGCGTGTTAATGAAAGATAGAAATGATGATCAAATCTTACCTATGGTGAAATGGTCAATTGCTCATCATATTCCTTTGCGTTTTATCGAGTTTATGCCGCTTGATGGTGATGCACTTTGGGCAAATAAAGATGTGGTAAGTGAGGCTGAAATTTTACAGGTGTTGCAACCGTATTATTCGGTACAAGTCATCGAGCAGCAACATGAGCCAGCGCGTCAATATCTAATTAACGGTAGCTATCATTTAGGAATTATTTCCACAATTACGCATTCATTTTGCCACCAATGTGACCGTATACGGCTTACCGCAAAAGGCGAACTATATAACTGTTTATTTGCGCCGCAAGGCTTAAATATTAAGCCTCAGCTTCAAACGCTGGTAAGCAAACAACATACTCCGGAATATGGTGTGTATATCCAAAATTTAAAGAATTTGGTTGATCCTTATATCTGGCATAAAGCCAAAGGTTTCCATGCCTTACAACATCAACAAACCCGTAAAATCAGCATGCATATGCTTGGGGGATAAATGCAACAATCTATCCAAATTAAAGTCGAAGCATTTGGTGCAATTGAAAAATTGCTTCCTGAAAATCTTTTGCTAGTTTGCCCTAACCATAGTCTGGTTAAAGATGTATTAGATGAAATTGTTTTATTACATCCGGAATCTACAAAAGCCATGGAAAAATGTGCATGTGCGATTGGTGATAATGTCATAACCAGACAAACTGTCTTAAGTGAGCCATGCACTTTGGTTTTATTATCACCCGTTGCCGGAGGATGAGTCATGAAAGAGTTCGCAAGAATACAAGAACAGGCTTTAAGCTTGGATACTTTTGATCCGATTCAGTCTTTTCCTGAATGTGGTGGTATTGATATTTTTATGGGTACGGTTCGTAATCATCACGAAGGTAAAGCGGTAAAGGCGCTGAAATATACGTCGTATAAACCGCTTGCAGAAAAAATGATACGTGAAATTGAACAAGAAATTGAGAAAAAGTATCAGGTATCTTATGTGCGAGTGGTTCATCGGATTGGATATCTAGATGTGGGTGAAACAGCCATTATTGCGATTGCTTATGCAGCCCATCGCCGTGAAGCTTTTCAGGCATGTGAGGAAGCTGTTGAGCGGGTAAAACATGAAGTACCTGTCTTTAAAGAAGAGTTTTTTACAGATGGCACAAGTCATTATGTAGAGGGCTGTTGTATTCGTAAGGATGCACCACACGACCACAAACATCACCATCATCATGCTGGCCATGAGCACTCACACTGAAATAAGTAAGACTAGGATAAATAATGAAAAACGTTGGAATGAAGCCGGAAAGTTATCGTGTTGCCGAAGCACAAGCCATTTTATATGCACCCCCGCACTGTATTGAACTATTAAGACAAGGAAACACGGAAAAAGGTGATGCATTAAAAACAGCACGTGTTGCAGGAATTTTGGCAGCAAAACGAACTGATGAGCTGATTCCATTATGTCATCCGCTACCGATTTATCGGGCAGATGTTGAATATGAATTAGAACATGACTTTGTAAAAATTATTACGGTCGTTGAGACCATTGGACCAACTGGCGTAGAAATGGAAGCTTTAACCGCTGCCAGTCTCGCAGGTTTAACTATTTACGATATGTTAAAGCCTCATTGTGAACCAGAAGAACTCTGGATGGATCAATGTAAACTACTTAAGAAAAAAGGCGGAAAATCCCATTTTAAACGGGTATTGCGTCAGCCTGTTTCGGCTGCGGTTATTGTATTGTCAGATACCGTAGCAGCGGGTAGAAAGCCGGATACGGCCGGAAAATCTGTAGTTGAAACTTTAACTGAAGCTGGGTTTGATCCGATCCATTACCAAATTTTGCCCGATGAAGCAGATGATCTCAAAGAATTGGTTCTAGAACTCACCAAATCGTATGCTTGTATTATGACGGTGGGTGGAACAGGAATTGGTAAGCGTGATATTACGGTTGATACGCTGGAGCCTCTTTTAGAACGTAAATTAGATGGCTTAATGGAAGCTGCTCGCTCATTTGGACAAAAACGCACCCCATATGCTGCTATGTCACGCGGAGTAGCAGGGTTTATTGACCGTTCGTTAGTGGTGACGTTACCGGGAAGCCGTGGTGGAGCAAGCGAATCAATGGCTGCTATTTTACCTGCCTTAGTCCATATTTTTGATGTTTGCCGTGATTTACCGCATCCGGGAGGCTATGAATAATGTCAGGTTGTGGTGCTGAGCGTGGATTAATCAGTATAGATGAAGCGCTAGATTTAGTGATTAATAAGCCTAAAGACTTAAACTCTATTCAAAAGACTCTAACAAATAGCCTAAGTAGCTATCTTGCTAAAGATATTTACTCTGAAATTAATCTACCTAGCTTTTCTCAAAGTGCAGTAGACGGTTATGCACTTTGTAGCCATGCAGAAGACTTAAATAATCAAAAGTTCCAAGTCACAGGTGAGATTCGTGCCGGAAGCGAGAGCCATGACATCCTAAGTGAAGGTCAAGCGATTCGTATATTTACAGGTGGCAAAATTCCTGAAGGAACAACACATGTAGCTCGGCAAGAAATTGTATCGGTTATTTCGGCTCAAGAAATTTGTTTAACGGAGCATATACGCCCTCAAGCCGATATTCGTTTTACTGGTGAAGAAATTCAGCAAGGGCAGTTGCTCGCTCAAGTAGGACAGTTTCTAAATATTGGAAGCTTGGCTGCTTTAAGTATGGCGGGAGTGCAAGAGCTTACTGTTTATCGTAGACCAAAAGTTGCAGTACTAGTCACAGGTGATGAAGTTGCTCAAACGGCAGATGATTTAATCGATGGAAAAGTCTTTGATGCAAATGGTCCATTACTAAAAGCTTGGTTTGAAGATTATGGTTTAGATATCGAACTCATTCATGTTGCAGATAAAGCTGAACAGGTCACCCAATACTTTAACCAGCTAAAAGACAGCCATGATGTAGTTATAACGACTGGCGGAGTATCAGTAGGTGATTATGACTTTGTTCGACCATGTGCTTTCGAAGTTGGGTTTGAACAAATATTTTGGAAAGTTAAACAAAAACCGGGTAAACCTTTATTCTTTGCCGAATATCATAATTCACAAGCTAGCCATTCTTGCTATTTGCTAGGCTTACCGGGCAATCCGGCTGCGGTATATGTGGCAATGCAAGTTTACGGTAAATCTTTGCTTGATGCATTACAGGGTAATAGACACGGACCAGAATGGTTTACCGCAATTTTAGAGCATGATTTAAAAGAAGATGCACGTGAGCGTTTTTTACGAATGTATTCTTATTTTGATGCAGGACAACTTAGAGTAAAAAGTTTGGCTAAGCAGCAGTCTCATATGCTGAGTAACCTTATGCAAGCCAATTGTCTAGTTCGTATTCCTGCGAGTACAAAACTAGAGTCAGGTACTTTATTAAAAGGAATCTTTATTTCAAATTAGCCTATAAATAAATTGAATATGATTAATTTATACTTATAAGTTAATCATATTTTATAAGTATTTCTATTCATGGTTATTTAAAAAATAGGCGTCATAAGTACATTAAAAACTTATTTTTAAGCTGAATATTGCATATAACATATTAAGTGGTTTAGGGTATAAATAATAAGGCAAGTAGGCCAGTTCTATATTGAGGTAAGCATAAAGATGAAATGGGATGACATCGGTGATCAGCCTTGTTCTGTTGCCCGTATGCTATCAGTAATTGGTGATCGGTGGACGATGCTAATATTACGTAATGCTTTTATGGGAATTCGCCGTTTTGATGATTTTCAAAAATCACTAGGTGTCACTCGTCATGTGCTGTCGGATCGTTTAAAGCGTTTGGTTGAATACGAAATTTTAGTCAAAGCTCCTTATTTTGACCGTCAGGAACGTTTTGAATATCGTCTCACTGATAAAGGGTTTGAGCTTTATCCAATTATATTATCTATGGCGAATTGGGCAGATAAATGGATGGATCAAGGTTTAGGTAAACCTTTGGAATATCGTCATAAAGCTTGTGGTCATAAATTTGAACCAGTCATGGTATGTTCAGTCTGCCGTGAACCTTTACATGCAAAACAAGTTCAAGTTTCGGCTGGACCAGGCTACTTTGCTTATATGGAACAAAAGCAAAAACAGGCTTAAAGTTCTTTGTTTAAAGACTCTTGTTGAAGTGCTTCTGTAAGAGTCTTATAAATATAATCATGGTTTGACTGGGTAATATTAAAACGAATAAATTGGCCTGCCAATTTTGATCGGCTAAAGGCATTACCCGGAGCAAGAATCACTTCTCGATTCAGGCAAAACTGAGCAATCTTTGCTGCATCTATTCCTTCGGGTAAACGACACCACACAAAAATTCCAGCCTTTGGTTCAATCCACGGTTCTATTCCAATCGATTTAAGCTTTGCTATTGTTTCTTGCATGGCTTGAGCTAAACGAACTTTTAACACATCTAGATGCTTACGGTATGAACCATCGGTTAAAGCTGTATGTAATATTTTGGCTGAGAGTCCATTGTGAGAAAAGCTGGTAGCAATTTTTAAATCGGTAATTTGATCTATCCATTCTGGTTTCGCAATAATGTAGCCGCAGCGAATAGAGGCAGAGAGCGTTTTAGAGAAACTTCCAATAAAAATCACGCGTGAAAGGTTGTCTAGGGCCGCAAGCCGTGGCGCTGAAGTATGTTCAAAATCTGAAAATATATCGTCTTCAATCACAATCAAATTAGACTGCTCAATGAGTTTTAATAATTGATGAGCGATCGAAAGTGAGAGTGTTGCACCAGTTGGGTTGTGTATTCCAGAGTTTGTAATATAAAGCCGCGGATTATAGGTCTCAATTGCTTCTTTAAATGCCTCTAGGTCTGGTCCGTTTGGTGTATAGGGAATGCCAATAACTTTAACTTGATGAACTTTAAGTAGAGCATGAAAATTAAAGTAGCAGGGGTCATCAATCAGAACTACATCATCTGGTTTAAGTAAGAAACGACAAACCAGATCAATTGCTTGAGTACCAGAATCGGTTAAAAGAACTTGGTTCAAGTTTGCTTCTATACCTTTACTTTGTGCTCGTCTAGCGAGTAAATCTCTTAATGCTGGCAGTCCTAAAGGTGACGAATAGCCCATTAAGTTATCATCTTCGTTACGGATCGCAGATCTTAACGCTTTGCGGATACTTTCAAGCGGCATCCAGTCATTTGGTAACCAGCCACAACCGGGTTTAAAAGCATCAGGTTTTGCTTCCAATGACTGACGTGAAATCCATAATGGATCGATAGAGCGATCTAATTTAGGGCCTAATTCACTCAAAGCTAAAGGGGCAAGCGGCCCCACAACATAAAAACCGGAGCCACTACGAGATTCAATTTTACCTACAGCAATTAACCGTTCATAAGCTTCAACAATAGTAGAAACTGAAAAACCTAAATCGTTTGCTAGCTTGCGTACAGAAGGTAAACGGGAGCCTGGTGTTAAAGAACGATTTTTAATTTGTTGTTCAATCTGTGAAATAACAAACTCGATTTTTGTTTTTGACTGGTTCACGTTAATTATCTCTAACTGTACTGCTTATTTATACATAACAGTTTTTTAAAATTGTACTGCTTTGTATCTGGTTTTAACACCATATCACAGCTTAAATTCTTCGTATAGTTGCGGAGAATAATATGCAAAAGTTTATGAATGGTTGGGTGAACGGTTTTATAGGGGTTGCAATTTTTGCAGGTTCACTGCCTGCTACCCGTGTTGCGGTCACTGGTTTTGATCCTGGTTTTCTAACGGCGGCAAGAGCAGTTATTGCGGGCGTTTTAGGTTTAACTCTTATCTTTTTGCTTAAAGAAAAAAGACCAGCTAAGCAAGATTGGTGGCCACTCGCAATAGTTGCTTTAGGTGTTGTGGTGGGTTTTCCATTATTTACGGCGCTTGCTTTGCAATATATGAATGCAGCACATTCAATTGTCTTTGTGAGTCTTTTGCCGCTCGCTACTGCTATATTCGCTGTTGTAAGAGGTGGAGAAAAGCCAAATCTATTTTTTTGGATATTTGCAATTTTAGGCAGTTTGGTTGTCTTTACCTACATGTTCTTTTTGTCGGGTGAAGCATCTTTTGGCATCGGCGATTTATATATGTTGATTGCAATTATTCTATGTGGATTTGGCTATGCAGAAGGTGGAGTACTTTCGAAAAAAATAGGTGGATGGCAGGTGATCTGTTGGGCGCTTATTTTAGCTTTACCGATTATGCTGTTTGCTACTATTTTTTACATGCCTGTTTCTTTCCAAGATGTATCTATATCAGCAATAGCAGGACTGGTTTACGTATCTTTATTTAGTATGCTTATAGGGTTCTTTTTCTGGTACAAAGGTCTTGCTCAAGGCGGTATTGCTGCAATTAGCCAGCTACAACTTTTACAACCATTAATGGGACTCGCGATCGCCGCACTTTTATTACATGAACATGTAAGTTGGTCGATGTTAATGGTAACGGCAGTAACAATTTTATCTGTCGCTGCCGCTAAAAAGTTCGCATAAAAATTTATAAACAATTTGCTGGTTTAGGAATGCCTGCCAAACGACTGAGATGGCGTGCAACTAAACCAGTATTAAATTTTTGCTGTAAAACAGCATTATTGATATCAGGACTGACGGTTTTCATTAAAAACTTAATCAGAGGGCGTGTTGCAGGAGAGTGCCCAAATTGTTGATAAAATTGGCGAACCGCAGCTAAAACTTCAAAATGCCAATCTGTTAATTCAAGATCGAGAGATTTGGCGAGTTCCTGTGCGACTTCGGGATTCCAAATCGTATAGTCGACTAAATGACCATCTTGATCTAATTCTAAATTCATAAAAATGAGCCTAACACTATTATTTCAAAGAAATGCATCGATTAAATTGTAAAACCAGATCTGCAAACTGGTCATAGTTTAATACCTTAACGTGAGCCAAGGTTTCTGCATCAATTAAATCTTTTTCATGAGCCAAACAAGAAACTGAGCCAAACTGCTGACAAATGTCTACGGAAAGCTGTGCGGTTGAATCGCCCATAAAAACAATCTGATCGTCTTGATGAAAAAGCTTTTCAAGTTCTTCAATAATACGAGGGGTATGGTGATAAGAAGCTTGCACCAGATAAAGTGTTGATTGCGTCATTAAATTTACACCTTTATCTACCAATATAAGACATGATCGAAAGATTGAATGAGTTCAGTATCTAACTGAACAAACTCTAGCTCCTGCTCACTGTTTTGAACAAAAGGATGCTGTTTATTTTTGATCTCAACAAGAATTGGACTTAAGTCATAAAACTCAAAGCTATCCACCATGTTTGAAGCAATTTTAAAAGCATGCTGCAACTGGTCAAAGTTATGTTCATTTTGTAAGAGGCTAAGAGCTGCATCTTTCAATAATACTTTGACTGGTGAGCCAAAGGTTGCTAAAACCATAGTAGCGGCGAGGCTTTCATTGACTTGTAGGCTGGTTAGATTGGCTTGGGTCAAAATAACGAGTACAGTTTTCACACAATATACCTTTTAAAAGCAACAATCTAAGTTAACAAAGTAACTTAGAATTGAAGAAGACGAGAGGCTGACTGTACTGCATCAGCAAGTTCACCTAGTCCAACCAACTCAAAGTTGCTCGCTAGGTTGTGATGACTAAGTTGATGGCGACTCGCATTTTCTGCATCGGTAATCCCGCGTGCAAGAGCAGCGCTAACGCAAACAGGAAGTCGGATCGCGAGCTTTTGCCATTCATGCGTTAAATTACGCTGGTCGTCAGGAACCCACTGAAAGTCATTCGCAACTTGAACGCCATCTTGGTAAAAGAATACACGAAAGTCTTCATTTTTACTTTTGAGTGCCTGAGCAAGGCCCAGTGCATGCCAAGCATCGATTGAAGTAGGAGCAGAGGTTATTAGTAGTAATGTACTCATTGAGAATTCACTATGGTCATACGTCTAAATGGGCGTAGATACATTAAGAGAAAGGTAAGTATACAATGATTTTAGTGACAGGTGGTTTAGGCTTTATCGGTTCACACATTGCATTGAGTCTGTTGGCTCAAGGCCAAGAAGTGGTTATTGTCGATAATTTGGCTAACTCGACCTTGCAAACGCTTGAGCGGTTAGAATACATCTCTGGTATGTACGTTCCGTTTGTTAAACTTGATGTACGTAATACACCTGCATTGAACAAAGTATTTGAACAGTACTCAATCGATGCAGTCATTCACACAGCTGGTTTTAAATCTATTGAAGAGTCTAATTTAAAACCGCTCGAATATTACAACGATAATGTCAGTTGCATTATGAGCCTATTGCGTGCGATGCAACGTACAGGTGTTCGTCATTTCATTCATTTATCTAGCTTGGCAGTCTATGGAAAATCTGGTTTGCAGTTAAGCGAAACAGAAGATTTCAACTACGGTTATCCTAATCCATATATCAAATCTCAACAGATGATTGAAGAAATCATTAGAGATACTCATAAAATTGATCATGAATGGAAAATTGCGATCTTACGCCTATCAAATATTGTAGGTGCCTTTGAGCATGGTGTATTAGGTGAGTATGTTGCGCAGCTCCCTAAAAATATTGTACCGCTTGCACTGCAAGTGGCAGCGATGCAGCGTGATTTAATTGAATTACAAGATCAGGTTTCGACCGAAGACCATACCGTGGAACGTAGCTTTCTACATGTGTTAGATGTATGTGACGCGGTAAGTGCAACTCTACTATGGCTACGTGATCAAACCCATTGCTGTGAAGCATTTAATATTGCACATGACCAAGTACATTCAATTCGTCAGTTATTGGATGAAATTTCACAAGTGACCCAAGCTGAAATTCCGACACAATCGGCAATTTATAAGCATGAAGAGTTGGCTCAACTTGGTGCAAATATAGGAAAAGCAAAAACTTTATTACAGTGGGATCCAAAACGAACTTTAAAGCAAATGATTGAAGATGAGTGGAGATTCTATCAAAATACATTAAATGGAAGATGAGATAATGATTCTTATTTACAATAATGGAATGCTTGAGTACGATACTAAAATTAACTAGCCAAAGCAAAAATTGCTTCAGCCCGTGAGTTCTTTAACCAGATAACCGAGGTTTCTATGCAAACACGAATTGAACATGACACTATGGGTGAAATTGAAGTTCCAAATGAAGCACTGTGGGGAGCACAAACCCAACGTAGCTTACAGAACTTCAAAATCGGGCAGGAGCGTTTACCCCGTGCCATGATTCGAGCGATGGGATTGGTAAAAAAAGCAGCAGCAATGACCAATGCCGAGTTAGGACAGTTACCACAAGATTTAAGTCAATACATTGTGGGAGCTGCCGAAGAAGTGATTGCAGGAAAATGGGATTCACAGTTCCCACTCGTAGTTTGGCAAACAGGTTCTGGTACGCAAAGCAACATGAACTGTAATGAAGTGATTGCCAATATTGCCAACCAAAAATTAGGCGAAGCACTGGGTGCACAAAAACCAGTACATCCAAATGATCATGTCAATCGTGCACAATCTACTAATGACTCATTTCCAACGGCTATTCATGTTGCGGCAAGTTTGCAAATCAATGAATTACTGATTCCAGCTGTGGAACAGCTTAAAGCGACTTTGCAGAAGAAGTCCGATGAATTTCAAGATATTGTTAAAATTGGCCGTACTCATTTGCAAGATGCCACACCATTAACCTTAGGCCAAGAATTTAGCGGTTATGTTTCTCAGCTTGAGCATGGTTTAGTGCGCTTACAACAAGCCTTAACTGGTTTGTATGAGTTGCCATTGGGTGGTACAGCAGTAGGAACTGGGTTAAATGCTCATCCTGACTATGCTGTTAAGGCCGCAGCTCAGCTTGCAACTTTAACAGGTTTGCCATTTGTTACCGCTCCTAATAAATTTGAAGCACTTGCAGGGCGTGACGCTGCTGTTTTTGCATCAGGCGCATTAAAAACTTTAGCAGTAAGCTTAAATAAGATTGCTAACGATATTCGTTGGTTGGCAAGTGGCCCACGCTGTGGTTTTGGTGAAATTCGCATTCCTGAAAATGAACCAGGCTCAAGTATTATGCCGGGTAAAGTGAACCCAACTCAAAGTGAAGCAATGACTATGGTGGTTGCACAAGTGCTTGGCAACGATACCACTATTAATGTCGCTGGTGCTTCGGGTAACTTCGAGTTAAACGTATTTATGCCAGTGATTGCTTATAATTTATTGCAATCTATTCAGCTTCTTGGCGATGCATGCAATAGTTTTAATGATCACTGTGCGGTTGGAATTGAGCCTAATCGCGATAAAATTGATCACTTTTTGCATAACTCTCTCATGTTAGTTACTGCATTGAATCCAGTTATTGGTTATGAAAACTCTGCAAAAGTAGCGAAAACTGCTTATAAAGAGAATAAGACTTTAAAACAAGTGGCTGTTGAGCTAGGTTTAGTAACAGCAGAACAATTTGATGAAGTCGTTAAACCTGAAAAAATGGTTTCGCCAAATAGTAAATAAGCGGTCTATATAGCCATCAGCAGTATCATTTGTACTGAATGTACAGTACTACTGATGGCTATTATGTTTACACCTTAAATCTAGAGTTGTTCACATGTGCTCTAACGTATAGGTCGAAAATAAAAACTACGCTAGTAGATCTTCTATATATTCCCAACCATTTGCTTTCATTTCTTCAAATTTTCTTTTTAGTTCTTCTTTCGTATATTCGTGCGCGTCTTTTGCTAAAAGAACATGATATGAATTAGAGGCTGGATCTATGGTCACCTCTGTAATTTCTATAGGTGCGATTACACCATTTTCGGTCAAACCAAGGTCGGTAAAGCACATTCCTTTTAGTGGAATAACGCTGCATTCATATTCTTTCGAAATAAAGTAATGATTTGAATACGTTGAATAGGTACGTGAAGCGCGGATCTTCATTGATCTCTCCTTTATGTGTAGAGAAGATTTGAATAGTCTGGCTTCTTTTAGCAGTTAAAACTGTTTAATTTTTATTGCTTATTTACTATGAATCTTTGTTATTTAAAGATTTTTAACAATCTATATCAAAACTATTATAGAAGCCCTCGACTAAAAGAAGGCTTCAAAATATATAAAAGCTTATTTTAAAATTTTGTAAACTTTCTCTTTGTATTCATCATTGGAAATAACCCCTTTATCGTATTGTTGTTTTAATGATCTATATTGTTGAATACGAATATCCCTTTTAAGACCTATATCATCATGATTTCTAATATAGTAGAGACTTCGATCATGATTGCTCATATTTACTGTCGGGTCAGGAGAGTGGGAATAGGTATTTTTAGGTTTATCTTCTTGGTATTGCTTGGCAATTTCAAAAAAATCTACTTTTTGCTTGCGTGAATCGGAGTGAAAAGGATTGTGTTGTGATTCGCTAAACTTATGATTTGAATTATTATTTACTTCAAGCATACTTCTATGGCGATTCGATTCTTGTTCATAAAATTCTTGCTTAATTGGGGAAGTCATCGTTTCAGAAAATACAGAAGAAGAAAAAGTAGTAATACTTAAAATTAATAAAATTAACTGTGATCTATTCATTTCTTTGAGAGCCAGATGAAATTGAGTAAATCACTGTATTGTAACATTAAATCTTAATAAGAAGCTGAGTTTTAGTATATTTAATACTCACTCATTTTTTGAGCAATTGATTTATATAAGCGTTGTTTGCAAAGTTTCTTGAATTTAATTTTTCTTATATATCTTAATCAAACCAACTTAGAGTTGAATAAGCTGCCATAATTGTTAAAATGCCCACCTTATCCTGTTTTTGTATTGTTTTTAATTTGCATTTATTTTGCGATATTGAAATTAAATACATAATAAACAGTTGCTTAGCTAAGGATTTTTTGAATGCTCTCGATTTATTTAACAGATACTCAACAACATGTGCAGTTTAATGATTACCCAAGTGATCAGCCTGTTAAATTTCTGTTAAATCTTAAAAAGATTTTTCCAAGTACTGGTGATTTACTATTACCTGTTTTGCCAGAAGATAATGATCTGGAAAACGTAACTTGGGAATCAACAACAAAAGACTTTGAAATTTTCAAAAAATTGTTGGCGGGTTGGGGTGTTATTGAGCTTCGTTTAAATGCAATCACTACATATAAAGATAAAAATTTTGCAAATGAGCTCATTAAACAAGCTCAAGTGAAACGTAAAAAAGTAGCACAAAAAAATCATCAGCTTTCTTTAGTTGCGTTGGATTATATTTTTATGCACGAAATTCATGCATTGATTGATGCTGAATTGGTCACAATTGGTGAGAAGTTTTATTTACCAACATTGCGAGAGCAATGGAAAGGTCTAGTTTCTGACCAAGTGCTCGAAGGAAAGCTCTAATAAATTGCAAAAGGTGAATTTAAATAATTCACCTTTTTTTATAATTAAATCAAATACATTTCTATTTAATTAGATTGCTGTACAAAAGTTTACAAGAAAAGAATGCGTTTTTTTAAAAGTGGCAGATACATTGCTTATATAAATACAAAATTATTGCGGGAGAGAGGTTCTTAGGAACCCGCCGAAGGAGCAACAAGCCCGGAAACTCTCAGGCAAAAGGGACTGTAATAATTAAAAAATCTGGAGAGAAGCTTAAGATTTATAAGATGAAGAATAAAAACTTATAAGTCATAAACTCACCGAAGGGGAAGATCGAAATACTAAAAGGTAGTATTTAGGTCGAAACTCTCAGGTACAAATGACAGATGGGCTGTACTGATGAAATGTTTTTGCATTTCAGAGGAGTCTGTTATGCCACATGTTATTGTGATTGGTGCAGGAATCACCGGGGTTACTTCAGCCTATGAATTATCTCAATTAGGTTACCAAGTCACAGTGATTGATCGCCATCTTTATCCAGCTATGGAAACATCATTTGCAAATGGAGGGCAATTATCTGCTTGTAATGCAGAAGTCTGGAACCAGAAAGCGACCGTTATAAAAGGTTTTAAATGGATGAGGCAAAAAGATGCTCCTCTATTACTTAACCCTTCATTTAGTTTGCACAAATATAGCTGGTTAGTTGAGTTTCTATCTCATATTAAAAACTATGAGGCTAATACCATAGAAACCGTTCGCTTAGCATTGCTCGCGCGTAAGCGCCTGTTTGAAGTCGCTGAAAAAGAGCAGCTTCAATTTGATTTGGAGAAACGCGGTATTCTTCATATGTACCACAGCAAGGCTGATTATGACATTGCTAAACAAGTGAATGACGTCTTAAACAAAGGTACTTTGGAGCGTTATTCAGTTTCACCGGAAGAAATGAAGTCAATCGAGCCATCTTTAACTGGTGATTACTTTGGTGGTTATTACACCCCAAGTGATGCAACTGGAGACATTCATAAGTATTCAACTTCTTTAGCTGAAAAGACTAAACAATATGGGGTGCAGTATAAGTTTGGTTTAGAAGTTACTGATATTAAGTGTCATACAGATAAAATAGTGCTGAATTGTCAGCCAAGTGCTGAACATCCTCATCTTTCTCAATCAGATAGCTTTCAATTAGAAGGTGATGTTCTGGTTGTTTGTGGTGGTGTCGGAAGTTATCAGTTGGCTGATATGGTTGGTGAGCGTGTAAATGTTTATCCAGTTAAAGGCTATTCAATTACTGTCCAATTGAAAGACGAAAAAAGCATTAAAAATGCACCATGGGTGAGTTTACTTGATGAAAGCGCCAAAATTGTAACGTCTCGTTTGGGCCAAGATCGTTTACGTATCGCAGGTACAGCTGAGTTTAACGGCTATAATCGAGACATTCGAGCGGATCGTATTCAACCTCTAGTGAATTGGGTGAACCGTAATTTTGACATTTCAACTGAGCATGTTGTGCCTTGGGCAGGTTTAAGACCAATGATGCCTAATATGTTACCAGTCGTAAAACAGTCTAAGCAGCCACGAGTTTTTTATAATACTGGACATGGTCATTTAGGTTGGACTTTGTCAGCGGCGACAGCTGTTTTGGTGAGTCAAGATATTCTGCAAAAATATCCAACTTAAAAAAGAAAAGCCAGTGTAAATGCACTGGCTTTTTTGTTTTATATCAATTAATCATATAGGCGATAAACACCCGTAAATCGTTCGCAACCTTTCTGCTGGGTTTTCACAACAAGTAAAGCCTTTTGAAAATCAAACTTGTATTTACAGTGATGCTCATTATCTAAAATTTCACTTTTCTGCTCAGGAGAGCTGTAAGCCATCAATGAAATAGTTTGAGCATCTTTTCGGTTATTTGGATTGCGGTATGCTAAGCCTTCAATTTTGATTTTATCTTTAGCAAGTTGATGAATTTGTAAATGAACAGGTTGGGAAGCAATATGTCCGTTTTCAAATTTAAGATAATGCTGCGTTAGGGTTTGTTTAAGTGATGCATAGAAATTTAAGTCATCCCCACGTACATCAAACTGCTGTTGAAAGCATGAATTGGTTTTACATTGTTGTGTATGTCTAAACCACAAAGTCTGTGTATCTTGTAAAAGTTTTAATGGTGCATCTGTGACTAGGTATGCAGACAGATATTTATTGTTGAGTTGCTTACGTGCTTCACTAAAGGTTTTTGAACAGATTTTGAGCTCTGTTTTGGATTTAGAGCAGTCGATAGATTCCGCAAAAACAAGCGATGAGCATAAACAACTCAATGTCACGACAAAACTTAATCTTTTCAATTGATTCATATCAGTATTCGACGGCATGATCGCTTATACTTTCAGTCTACTTTGCTAAGTGTACTATAGCGAAACACAACAGCTGAATACAAGATTTCTTAAGTTTTTATAGAAGGGAAGAGTTGATATGGTTGCTCAAATTCGTATTGGACAAGGAATGGATGTGCATGCCTTTGAAGAGGGTAACTTCGTAACTTTAGCTGGCGTTCAGATTCCACATACGCATGGCTTGAAAGCACATTCTGATGGTGATGTCGTGTTACATGCGTTATGTGATGCTTTACTCGGTGCACTGGCGCTTGGCGATATTGGTCAGCATTTTCCAGATACCGATCCAGAGTTTAAAGGAGCGGATAGCCGTGTACTGCTAAAACACGTTTATCAGTTAATCTTAGATCGTGGTTATCGTTTGAATAATGCCGATATTACGGTAGCTTGTGAACGTCCTAAACTAGCGAAACATAATTTAGAGATGCGACAAAGCATTGCAGATGTTTTGAATGTAGATTTAAATCAAATTAGCATCAAAGCGACCACTACCGAAAAACTCGGGTTTACTGGTCGCCAAGAAGGAATTTTAGCAACAGCAACGGTATTAATCTCTAATTAAACTAAATCATCAGTTTGTTGCAAAGACTGCTGAAGTTCTAAGGTAGCCTTACGGCCTTGTAGCTGTAAGGTAATACTGTGGATCAATCCTGTCCAAGTTTCATTGGGTTCCCATATTTCGTGCAGTAAATCTTGAGAAGTTGGCATGTCCATATTCATATAAAATTGTCTGTAGACATACATAAGACAACTTACACGTTTATTTTTGGCACAATGTAGCCAAACAATTTCATTTTGAACTAAATGATCAATTAAATCTAAAACCAATAAGCATTGGTCAGAAGACGGTGTTTCCCAGTCAATTGGAATATGAATGTAATTTAAACCATGCTCAAGACAAACCTGATCTTCATTTTCAATACAATTCGGTGAGTTTGTCAAAGCTAAATTGATAACGGTACTACAGCCATACTCTTTAATAAGTTTGAGCTGTTCAACGGAAGGTTGTGCTGAACTAAATAAATGTTCATGAATAATTGAAAATGCAGGGATTTGAGATAGTGATTCTTCAAGGGTTGTCATAATCGCACTCTACAAGAGTAGGCTTGGCTTATTGTGTAGAATGTTATACACGATTCTAGAGTGTAGTTGAAATATAGACTGTTTATATATTCAGCAACATCGTGAAAAATTTTAAAAAATAAACAAGAAAAATAAGAGTTATATAGAAATAAAAAAAACAGCACCTTGAAGATGCTGTTTTTATATCGAGATTAAGCTTTTTTCAAATTTTCATTCAATAAAAATTCCATTAAAGCTTTTTGCGCATGGAGACGGTTTTCAGCTTCATCCCATACAACTGAGTTTTTATGATCAAGCATGGTTTCTGAAATTTCTTCACCGCGATGTGCTGGCAAACAATGCATAAACAAACAATCAGGATGTGCAAGGCTCATCAGTTTTTCATTGACTTGAAAAGCTGCAAATGCATTCTTACGTAATTTTTGTTCTTCTTCTTGTCCCATGCTTGCCCATACGTCTGTAACGATAAGGTCAGCATTTACAGCCGCATCTTCAGCATTATCAAAAAGCTCAACACAATGTCCAAACTCTGCTAAAAATTCAGGTTTAGGCTCAAAACCCTTTGGCGAAGCAATTTTTAATTTAAAACCCATTAAATGTGCAGCTTCAATATATGAGTTACACATATTATTGCCATCACCAATCCACGCTACGGTTTTACCTTCGATACTACCGCGATGTTCAATGTAAGTTTGTAAATCTGCGAGTAGCTGACAAGGGTGGTGGTCATCAGTTAGGCCATTAATCACAGGAACTTTTGAGTAAGATGCAAAACGTTCAACAATGTCATGACCAAAAGTACGAATCATCACAATATCAAGCATGCTTGAAATAACGCGTGCTGAGTCTTCAATTGGTTCACCACGGCCTAGCTGTGTATCACGAGGCGATAAAAAGATAGCACTACCACCAAATTGATTAATACCGGCTTCAAAAGAAATACGAGTACGTGTGCTCGATTTTTCAAAAATCATTCCTAATACTTTACCAACAAAAGGTTGATATACCTTATTGCTCTGTTGCATTTTTTTTAGTTCGCTTGCGCGCTGTAAGACGCGGTTGAGTTCTAATGTAGATAGATCACGTAAAGTCAGGAAATGTCTTAAAGCCATGTAGCTACTCCATAATAATTGTCTTTTAAATACAACAATTATCTGTTGTTGGCTGGGTGGATGTGGGAAAAAAGAAGTCTACTATACTATAAGCATTTCAAAATGCAAAAGAATTAGACTTTATGGTGGCCTTTTAAAAAAATATCTACACAATATTCAATATAATCAAAAGCTTCTTTCTCATTTGGTAGGGCAGGCATGCCCATAATCATACGCCATTCAATATCGCGTAAAATCCCAAAATACATGAGTGAAGAATGATAAGGAGAAGGACATGTAATTTCTCCTGATTTATCCGCAAATTCTAATGCTTGAGTAAGTGTGTTTTGTAGATTATGTACCCATTTGTCATATAGGTATTGTATGAGGACCGTATTACATTCGGTCTGTTCGATAATAAGTCTTAAAAACGCAATATGTTCAGGTTGAATAATATGAACATAAACACGATTAAGTGTTTGAACTAGGTACTCTCTTAAAGTACTTTTCTCTGGCTGAAATGGAATACAAACATCTTTAAAGAACATTTCACGTTTATAGTCACAAATAGCGGTAAAAAGTCCTTCTTTATTACCAAAATATTTATAAATAGAGGCCTTGGAGCCGCCTGCATGATTGACGATGTCATCTAAAGAAACAGCATCATATCCTTTTTCCAAAAACAGCTCGGTTGCGCTTAACAATAGTGCTAAACGACGTTCGATACCACGGCGTGTTTGAGGTTTATCACATATAGGATGATGTGACTCGAGGACTGGATCATGCATAAAATTTAATAACGACGATTAAGACTGCTTATCTAGTATAGCAAAACTATCTTTAACGATGGTCATCGCTATATTTTTAGGTCATTGGGTAAACAGTAAAGTAAATGTAAGAATGAAAAAATATATTAAAATATAAATGGTTATGTTTTATTTTTGAGATTTCTAATGATGTAACTGTATGTTCACATTTTAGTTTAACCATGTCTTTTCAATGTAAATCAAGATAAAGAAAAAGCGACTAATGGATTTAGTCGCTTTTTCTTTTACGAATGATTATTAAGCTTCAGACAAAGTTACTTTGTGTTCATCCTCATCATCGTCATCAGCAGAATCCATGCCTAGTTCTTTTAACTTTCGGGTTAGGGTGTTGCGACCCCAACCTAATAGCTCGGCTGCATGACGTTTGCGTCCACGAGTTTGCTGTAGTGCAGCATTAATTAAAGTGCGCTCAAACATTGGTGTAGCAATATCCAAAATCTTCATTTCACCATTTTTGAGTTTTTGAATTGCCCATTGACTTAGTAGCTCATCCCAATGATGTAAAGAAATACGCTCAAAAGATGGAGCAGGTTGGCTAGCTTCACTATTTTTTTGGAGTGGAACTTGTTTAAGTTCTGAAGGTAAATCTTCTGGGTAAACCTCACGGCCAGTAATCATGACGGTTAACCAGCGGCAGGTATTTTCAAGCTGACGAACATTACCGGGCCATGGTAATTGCTGCATATAGTCAGTTGTCTCGGTACGTAAAATCTTTGGACTTACGCCTAACTCTTTACCAGCACGAGCCAAGAAATGTTGAGCTAACATCGGAATATCTTCACTTCGATGTGCAAGCTTAGGAATATGAATACGAATTACATTTAGACGGTGGTATAAGTCTTCACGGAAGCGACCTTCATTTACCAATTTTTCTAAATCTTGATGTGTTGCCGCTACGATCCGCACATCAACTTTAACAGGGATATGCCCGCCAACGCGGTAAAACTCACCATCTGCGAGTACACGTAGTAATCGCGTCTGTGTTTCAAATGGCATGTCACCAATTTCATCAAGGAAGAGAGTGCCACCATTGGCTTGTTCAAAGCGACCTTGATGTTGAGTATTCGCGCCAGTAAAAGCACCTTTTTCATGGCCAAATAATTCTGTTTCGATTAAGTCTTTCGGAATTGCTGCCATGTTTAGAGCAATAAATGGTTTGGCTCTGCGTGGTGAATGCTTATGTAAAGCATGTGCAACTAATTCTTTACCTGTTCCTGACTCACCATTAATTAAAACGGTAATATGCGACTGAGATAGGCGGCCAATTGCTCGGAAAACCTCTTGCATAGCTGGAGATTCACCAATAATTTCTGTCGATTGTAGCGGAGAAGCAGTTTTTGTAGCCTCTTGTTGCTGCAATTTATTGATATGTAAAATTGCTCGATTGACTAAAGCTAAAGCTTCATCAATATCAAACGGTTTTGGTAAATACTCAAATGCACCAGTTTGATAGCTAGATACAGCAGACTCTAAGTCCGAATGCGCTGTCATAATGATCACAGGCAAATCGGGATGAGAATTTTTTACTTTAGATAAGAAAGTTAACCCATCAATGCCTGGCATACGGATGTCAGTTAAGATGACATCCGGCGCATCATGATGTAAACGTTCGAGTGCTGTTTGAGCTTCTTCAAAATTGGTGACGTCAAATCCTTCTTCTTTAAAGGTCTTTTCAAGTACCCATCGCATGGCGCGATCGTCATCAATAACCCATATTTTATTTCGCGACACGGTCTGACTCCCAAGGTAAATATAAGCTAAACATTGTTTTTCCAGGAACTGATTGGCATTCAATCATTCCGTTATGTTGATGCATGATGTTCTGTGCAATACTCAGGCCAAGGCCTGTGCCTTTTGCTCGTCCTGTAACCAAAGGATAAAACACAGACTCTAAAATGCTTTCAGGAATACCCGGTCCATTGTCCTCAATATCGACTCGTACCGCAGAGCGATTGAGTACACCATTAATAGTGACTAGACGTTGAATTCGGGTACGTAAAATTAATTCAGGCTCTTGATCTATAAAAAAAGATTTATTTTCTGTGATGGCTTGAATTGCATTCACACTAATATTGAGCATGACTTGGATAAGTTGATCTCGATCGGCTTTTACATCCGGTAAAGATAAATCATAGTCACGCGTAATTTTGATTTTTTTCTTGGTTTGATTTGCGATTAAAGAGCGTACACGTTCCAAAGGTTCATGCACATTTACGTTTTCATAACTCGGCAGTTGTCTTGAACCTAGCATAGTGTCTGCTAAATTGGTGAGACGGTCCACCTCATTAATAATGACATCTGTAAATTCAGCATAACTCTCATCATTTAAACTACGAGCAAGTAACTGAGTTGCACCCCTGATACCAGCCAGAGGATTTTTAATCTCATGAGCCACACCTCTAACCAATTGTCTAGCCACCTGATGTTGTTGAATTAGGTTTTCTTCTTTAGAAATTTTCAACATCCGATCAATTGGATTTAGCTCAATAAGTAAGAGCGGGTGGTAGCTTTTGCCTGCATTTAACTGTGAAACCGTATAATCAACATGTAAGTCTTTAAAGTTGACATTAATTACAGCTTCACGACGTGTATAAGGCTGTCCTGTTTTTAGAGTATTGAGTAACGCTTCATGTGTATTAAAAGTATCATCAGGGGCATGAAGTAAATTTAAAACCGGTTGTCCAGAAGCGCGAAGCAAACTAATGTCAAAAAGTGCTTCACAAGCAGAATTTAAATAAAAAATATTAAAGTTACTATCGATTAGTAAAATCGCAGTAGTTAAGTTGTCTACCAAGAGGCGATAGTCGATAGGTGTGTGTTGATCCATTAGCGAATCGTTCCTGTCTTAAAATGGCGCAATGGCATCTTCATTAGTTATCGGTTTTCACCGTTATAGAACATGCATGATGCAAAATGTACGCCAACTTTGTTTATGGATTATTTTAAGGTTTCAAGCGTAGTTAAAGCGCTCTAAAATCGTTCTTAATATCTTTTGGTCAAAAATATGGATGTATATACCAATAATATCATGATCCAACTTGGTGCAATATTGAGTTTTGGTGCAAATATTGGTTGTATTTTGGTGCATTACACAAAGAGTGGGGTTTCCACCTATGCTTGAGGCGAGAAAAGACATACAATACGCGCATTCAAGTGGAGCGCAGATTCATGAAGACCCCCAAAGTCGGTTTTGTTTCTTTAGGTTGTCCTAAGGCATTGGTAGATTCTGAACGAATTTTAACTCAGTTAAAGACTGAAGGTTATCAAGTTGCATCAGATTATGATGGTGCTGATTTAGTTGTTGTTAATACCTGTGGTTTTATTGAATCTGCAGTACAAGAATCGTTAGATGCAATTGGCGAAGCCATGAGTGAAAATGGCCGAGTTATTGTTACAGGTTGTTTGGGTAAAGACGAAGATAAAATTCGTCAATTGCACCCTAATGTTTTAAAAGTCACTGGTGCAGCAGCTTACCAGGACGTTATGGAAGCTGTACATGAATATGTGCCAGCACCGCCTAAACATAATCCGTTTATTGATCTTGTTCCTGAGCAAGGTATCCGTTTAACACCTAAACATTATGCTTATTTGAAAATATCTGAAGGCTGTAACCATCGTTGTACCTTCTGTATCATCCCAAGCATGCGCGGTGATTTAGTATCACGTCCGGTTGGTAGCGTATTAGAAGAAGCTGCCGCATTAAAACGCGCAGGTGTGAAAGAAATTTTGGTTATTTCACAAGATACTTCAGCTTATGGTGTAGATACTAAATATAAGCTGGACTTCTGGAATGGACAACCTGTAAAAACCAAATTCTTTGACATGTGTGAAGCACTTGGTCAGCTTGGAATCTGGGTTCGTCTACATTATGTATATCCATATCCACATGTTGATGCAGTAATCGATTTGATGGCTCAAGGTAAAATCTTGCCATACCTCGATATTCCTTTCCAACATGCAAGCCCACGTGTTCTTAAATTAATGAAACGTCCGGCGCATAGTGAAAATACTTTAGAAAAAATTAAATTATGGCGTGAAAAATGCCCTGATCTTGTAATCCGTTCTACTTTTGTGGTTGGTTTTCCAGGCGAAACTGAAGAAGACTTCCAGATTTTGCTCGATTGGTTGGTTGAAGCTCAACTTGATCGTGTAGGGTGCTTTACCTATTCACCAGTAGAAGGCGCTACGGCAAATGATTTACCAGATCATGTGCCAGAAGAAATTAAGCAAGAGCGTTACGAGCGCTTTATGCAAGTGCAGCAGCAAATATCTGCTGCCAAATTACAAAAACGTATTGGTCAAACAATGACTGTATTAGTCGATAGTTTGGAAGATGAATATCCTGTTGCTGTTGCACGTTCTTATGCCGATGCTCCGGAAATTGACGGTAATGTCTTTGTAGAAGATATCGATAAGAGCACGATTCAACCAGGCGATATGTTGGAAGTCGAAATTACCGATGCGGATGAATACGACTTATTTGCAAAGTTAATTAAAATTAAATCGGTCTAATCGAATCGCGATTCAAAAAGCATTCAGTTTAAGAGGTCTTGGAGCAAAATCATGGCGGAAACAATCAGCCCCCGTTATTCACGAATTTTATTAAAATTATCTGGTGAAGCTTTATCAGGTAATAAAGATATGGGTATTGATGCTCAAGTTTTAGATCAGATGTCACTTTCTATTGCGCATTTGGTAGGCTTGGGTGTGCAAGTAGGTATCGTTGTGGGTGGCGGTAACTTATATCGTGGTAGCCAGTTACAAAAAGATGGCTTGGTTGGCCGTGTAACAGGTGACCAGATGGGTATGCTTGCAACTGTCATGAATGGTTTGGCAATGCGTGATGCATTGGTGCGTCGAAACATTAGAACTCGTCTTATGTCTGCATTACCAATTGGTACTGTTGTAGAGTCATATTCAAGTCGTGATGCAATCCGTCATTTAAGCCAGGGCGAAGTTTGTGTTTTCGTTGCGGGAACAGGTAATCCATTCTTTACAACTGATACAGCAGCATGTCTACGTGGTATTGAAATTGAAGCAAATTTAATTTTGAAAGCAACCAAAGTAGACGGTGTTTATAATAAAGACCCTAGCAAATACGAAGATGCAGTGAAATACGATCATTTAACCTTTGATCAGGTGTTAGATGAGAAGTTAGGTGTTATGGATTTAACAGCAATTTGCTTATGTCGTGACCACAATGTGCCATTGCAAGTATTTGATATGAATAAATCTGGTGCGCTTTTATCAGTTGTAATGGGTGAAAAAGAGGGTACACGCGTTACTAAATAATGTACGTGTGCTGCAAAGCTCTTTATACTAGCGCTAAATTAAATTTGTTATATACATCCTTGAATAAATAAGTAAGGAAGATCATATGATTAACGATCTGAAAAAAGACAGCGAACAGCGTATGATGAAAACTCTTGAGTCTTTGGAACAAGGGTTTGCTAAAGTTCGTACCGGCCGTGCACACCCATCAATTTTAAATGGGGTAATGGTTCCTTACTATGGTTCTGATGTGCCTTTAAACCAAGTAGCGAACGTTGGTGTTGAAGATTCTCGTACGCTTATCGTTCAACCGTTTGAACGTACAATGGTATCTGCTATTGATAAAGCAATTCGTGAAAGTGATTTAGGTTTGAATCCAATTACTGCTGATTCAATCCGTGTACCTTTACCAGCTTTAACTGAAGAAACACGCCGTGATATGCAGAAAGTTGCACGCAGTGAAGCTGAAAATGCAAAAGTTGCTATTCGTAACATTCGTCGTGATGTTTTAGGTGATATCAAAGCATTATTGAAAGAGAAAGAAATCTCTGAAGATGATGAGCGTCGTGCAGGTGATGATATCCAAAAAATCACTGATAAATATGTTGCAGAAGTAGATAAGCGTCTTGCAGCGAAAGAAGCAGAATTGATGAAGGTCTAATTTTATGACCGAATCAGAAGAGTATCATCTTCCTAAGCATGTTGCCATCATTATGGATGGCAACAACCGCTTTGCAAAGAAAAATCAAATGCAAAAAGGTGATGGGCATCGAGAAGGTAAAAATATTCTTGATCCTATTGTTGAACATTGTATAAAAACTAGTGTCCGTGCTTTAACTGTTTTTGCATTTTCGAGTGAAAATTGGAATCGACCACAATATGAAGTCGATCTGCTTATGAAGCTTCTTGAAGAAACCATTCATGAGCAAATACCTCGCATGAAGAAATTCAATATTGCTTTGCGTTTTATAGGGGATCGTTCTAGATTACCTTCACATTTAGTTGCCTTAATGGAAGATGCAGAGCAACAAACAGTACATCATGACACCATGACATTAACCATTGCGATTAGCTATGGTGGTATGTGGGATATTGCAAATGCAGCTAAACAAGTTGCCCAAGCAGTTTCACGTGGTGAAATTGACGCTGATCAAATAAATGTTGATTTGTTCGAAAAATATGTCAGTCTAAACGATCTGCCAGCTGTGGACTTGTTGATCCGTACAGGTGGAGATTTCCGTATATCTAACTTCTTGTTATGGCAAGCAGCTTATGCGGAACTGTATTTTACGGATACTTTGTGGCCGGAATTTACAGTCGAGGAATTCGATCATGCATTGAATGTATTTTCAGGGCGTGAACGTCGTTTCGGTAAAACATCTGAACAAATTCAGCAAGAGAAAATCGAGAATTTATAATGTTAGAGCGGATTGTTACCGCATTGGTACTTGTTGCAGTTGTTTTAGGCTGTATGTTTGCTACGCAATCACATTATCCAATGTTGGTACTTATGATTGTAGCAGCAGCGGTGGCGGGGTATGAGTGGTATAAGTTAATGCCTCATGAAGCTGGCGCCGTAGTAAAGCCTAAAGCATGGGGTTATGGTCTACTAGTTGCCTTTGTTTCAGGCGTTGCCTTATTCTTTCATGACATTGCATTACTGCTATGGTCTGCTTCAATTTTAACTTGGCTCGTTAGTGTTTATTGGGTCAAGTCTTTTCCTGAATTTGATGGGTGGTATAACGCGACCCTTTATGTCATTGGTTTAATTCTTATCTGTGCAGCAGTGACTGCGATATTTGTAGTATGGCAAAGCTCACCATGGTGGTTGATGTATTTGTTCTTGCTTGTATGGGGTGCAGATAGTGGAGCTTACTTTGTAGGTCGTAAATTCGGTAAAAGAAAATTGGCACCTACAGTAAGTCCTAACAAATCAGTAGAAGGTTTATATGGTGGTATTCTCACTACAGTTATTGTCATGCTTGTAGTGCAATATCAATATTTAAATCTAACTTGGGTTCAACAACTTTTATTCCTGATCTTGTCTTTAATCACAGTATTTGGTTCAGTATTAGGTGATTTATTTGAATCAATGATTAAACGCCGTGCTGGTATTAAAGATTCTGGCCGTGTTTTGCCAGGTCATGGTGGTGTACTGGACCGTATTGATTCTTTACTCGCAGCAGCCCCGATTTTTGCAACGGGAATGTATATATTAAAGCTTATTGGTGTAGATTTATAGATGACACAATCTGTTTGCATATTGGGTGTAACCGGTTCTATTGGGCAAAGTACCTTAAAAATTTTAAGTCAACATCCAGATAAGTATTCAGTCTTTGCAGTTTCGGCGCATAGTCGAATTTCTGAACTTGTTGAAATCTGCAAACAGTTCCATCCTAAAGTTGTTGTTGTTCCTGAACACAAAATAGCTGAACTAAAAACATCATTTGTTCAACAAAATATACAGGGTATTGATATTTTAGTTGGACAAGATGGTTTGGTTGATATTGCATCACATGCAGATGTTGATGTTGTGATGGCTGCAATTGTAGGTGCGGCTGGTTTATTACCTACTTTGGCAGCTGTTAAAGCAGGTAAACGAGTATTGCTTGCAAATAAAGAAGCATTAGTTATGTCTGGTGAAATCATGATGCAAGCTGCTCTTGATCATCAGGCATTATTATTACCAGTAGATTCAGAACATAATGCTATTTTTCAGTCATTACCTCATAACTATTTACAAGTCGATAGAACTGGGCAACCGCAATTAGGCGTATCCAAAATACTGCTAACCGCATCTGGTGGTCCCTTTTTAAATCATTCTCTAGAACAGTTGGAACATGTAACCCCCCAACAGGCATGTAAACATCCAAACTGGTCAATGGGGCAAAAAATTTCAGTTGACTCAGCTACTCTTATGAATAAAGGGTTGGAGTTGATAGAAGCGTGTCATTTATTTTCAATATCTGAACATTTTGTTACAGTTGTTGTTCATCCACAAAGTATTATTCACTCTATGGTGCAATATGTTGATGGTTCAACATTAGCACAAATGGGTAATCCTGATATGTGTACGCCGATTGCACATGCATTAGCATGGCCTGAGCGTTTACAAACAAGCGTTCCTGCTTTAGATTTATTTGAGTATTCTCAACTTAATTTTCAGGCGCCAGATACCCAAAAATTTCCTGCATTGATTTTGGCAAGACAAGCAATGCGTGCAGGTGGTTTGGCACCTACCATTTTGAATGCGGCAAATGAAATTGCTGTTGAAGCATTCTTAAAGGAAAGGATTGGATTTACACATATTCCACAAGTGGTAGAGCATACTTTGCAAGATTTAGAGAATGCAGCAGCTGAGAGCATTGAGTGCATTTTAGATAAAGATAAAGTGGCTCGGTCTATAGCTCAGAAATATATATCAAGTATTGGAGGCTGAAATGAATGCGCTTTTTATGATTGCAGCAGCAGCTCTTTTACTTGGTCCTTTAATCGCAATTCATGAGTTTGGTCATTATTGGGTCGCTCGAAAACTTGGAGTTAAAGTTTTAATTTATTCAATTGGTTTTGGCCCAACCTTACTTAAATGGACATCTAAAAAGTCAGGTATTCAGTATCAGCTTTCTGCTCTACCTTTGGGTGGCTACGTTAAAATGTTAGACGAGCGAGAAGGTAATGTCGCAGAACAAGATCTACCATATGCTTTTAACCGTCAAAAACCATGGAAGCGTATATCTATTGTTGCTGCAGGGCCATTAATTAACTTAATTTTTGCTGTGCTTCTTTTTTGGGTTTTGTTTTTACCAGCACAACAGCAATTAAATACTAAAATTGGCAAAATTATTCCAAATTCTCCAGCTGCTGCTGCCCAGTTACATGTAGGCGATAAAATTATTGCAGTTGATGGAAAAGAGACTACAACTTGGGAAAAACTAAATTTTGCTTTAATTGATCGTGTGGGTGAAACAGGTACTGTAAATATCGATGTTGATCGTGCAGGTACCGAGAAAAATTTTGTATTACCAATTAAAGATTTTTTAAAAAACCAGAATGATTCTGCACTGGAATTATTAGGTTTCTTGCCTTATCGTCCTATCATTCCTGCTGTTGTAACAGACTTAACAGAAGATGGTGCAGCAATTCGTCAAGGCATGAAAGTAGGTGATCGTATTGTTGCGATTGATGGTCAACCTATGAAAGATTGGTTTGATGTAGTTGAAGTCGTTCAGCGTTCTCCAGAAAAACTACTTAATATTGATGTTTTACGTCATGAGCAGTTGGTACATTTACAGGTTATGCCGCAAGGAAAGCGGGATAATATGGGACAGGTCAATGGTGTCCTTGGTGTAAAAAGTGATGCTGGAAAAATTACAATTCCTGACGAATATAAGCAAACAATTCAATATACTCCAATACAAGCTTTTGAAATGGCACTTGATAAAACTGGCCAAATCTCTAGCATGATTTTGAATTCGATAGTGAAAATGGTTAAAGGATTAATTGGATTAGAAAACCTTTCTGGGCCAATTACCATTGCAAAAGTAGCTGGACAAAGTGCAGAAATGGGATGGGAAACTTTTATCTCCTTTATGGCTTTAATGAGTGTAAGTCTTGGAATTTTAAACTTATTACCAATTCCAATGTTAGATGGTGGCCATCTAGTGTATTACATTATTGAGGCTATTCGAGGGAAACCTGTTTCTGAACAAATACAAATGTTTGGTCTAAAAATTGGTATGGTACTGCTCGGTAGTATGATGCTTTTAGCTTTATTTAATGACTTTATGCGTTTGTAAACGTATATGGATTTATAACTTACTGGAAAAAACTGGCATGCGGCACACACATTTTTTAATGCCTTTGGCACTTGTTAGCGCTATGGCAGCGGTACAACAAGCATATGCAGCTGATGATTTCGTTGTTAGAGATATTCGTGTAAACGGGTTAGTCCGTCTTACTCCTGCAAATGTTTATACCATGTTGCCAATCAACAGTGGCGATCGCGTTAATGAACCGATGATCGCCGAAGCAATTCGAACATTGTATGCCACGGGTCTTTTTGATGATATTAAAGCATCAAAAGATAACGATACTTTGGTTTTTAATGTTATTGAACGCCCAATTATTTCAAAACTTGAATTTAAGGGTAATAAACTTATTCCTAAAGAGGCGTTGGAACAAGGCCTTAAAAAAATGGGTGTTGCAGAGGGTGAGGTTTTTAAGAAATCTGCTTTGCAAACCATTCAAACAGAGTTAGAGCAGCAATATACTCAACAAGGTCGTTATGATGCTAGCGTTACTGTTGATACCGTTGCACGACCAAATAACCGCGTTGAATTAAAACTTAATTTTAACGAAGGGACGCCAGCAAAAGTTTTTGATATCAATGTGATTGGTAATACTGTTTTTAAAGACAGTGAAATCAAACAAGCATTTGCTGTTAAAGAAAGTGGTTGGGCTTCAGTAGTCACACGTAATGACCGTTATGCGCGTGAAAAAATGGCTGCAAGCCTTGAAGCATTACGCGCAATGTACCTTAACAAGGGTTATATTAATTTCAATATTAATAATTCTCAGCTTAATATCAGTGAAGATAAAAAACATATCTTTATTGAAGTTGCTGTTGAGGAAGGTAACCAGTTTAAATTTGGTCAAACTAAATTCTTAGGTGATGCGCTTTATAAACCTGAAGAATTACAAGCCCTAAAAATTTATAAAGATGGCGATACCTATTCACAAGAAAAGGTAAATGCGGTTAAACAATTACTTTTACGTAAGTATGGTAACGCTGGTTATTACTTTGCTGATGTAAATATCGTTCCGCAAATTAATAATGAAACTGGTGTTGTTGACTTAAATTACTATGTAAACCCAGGTCAGCAAGTGACCGTGCGTCGTATTAACTTTACTGGTAATAGCAAAACTTCCGATGAAGTATTACGTCGTGAAATGCGCCAAATGGAAGGTGCTTTAGCAAGTAATGAAAAAATTGACTTGTCTAAAGTTCGTTTAGAGCGTACAGGCTTCTTTAAAACAGTTGATATTAAGCCTGCTCGTATCCCAAATTCACCAGACCAGGTCGATTTGAATGTGAATGTTGAAGAGCAACATTCAGGTACCACCACATTGGCGGTAGGTTACTCGCAAAATGGCGGTATTACCTTCCAAGCGGGACTTAGTCAAACCAACTTTATGGGTACTGGTAACCGAGTTGCAATTGATTTGTCTCGTTCAGAAACTCAAGACTACTACAACTTAAGTGTTACTGACCCGTACTTTACCATTGATGGAGTAAGCCGTGGTTATAACGTTTACTATCGTAAAACTAAGTTAAATGATAACTATAACGTTAACAACTATGTAACGGATAGTTTTGGTGGAAGTTTAAGTTTTGGTTATCCAATTGATGAAAACCAAAGTTTAAGTGCATCTGTAGGTATTGATAATACTAAGGTAACTACAGGACAGTTTGTATCTACTTATGTAAGAGATTATTTGTTAGCGAATGGTGGAAAAACTACTTCAACGAATACTTCTTGTTTAGTAGATGTCCCTACTGGAGAAACTTGTCCACCTGATAAAGTGTCAACTTATAGAAGTGCATTTGAAGGTGAGTTTTTTACTTATAACCTGAATTTAGGTTGGTCATACAATACGTTAAATAGACCGATTTTTCCAACATCAGGTATGTCTCACCGAGTAGGTCTTGAAATTGGTTTACCAGGCAGTGATGTTGACTATCAAAAACTAACTTATGATACGCAAGCATTCTTACCGATTGGTAATTCAGGCTTTGTACTTCGTGGTTATGGTAAGCTTGGTTATGGTAACGATTTACCATTCTATAAGAACTTTTATGCAGGTGGTTACGGTTCTGTTCGAGGCTATGACAACAGTACTTTGGGACCTAAATATGCCAGTGTAAATTTACAAGAAAACCAAAAAAATGATCCTTCACCTGAAAATGTTGGTGGTAATGCTCTAGTTCAATTTGGTACTGAGTTGGCATTGCCTATGCCATTTAAAGGTGATTGGACTCGTCAGGTACGTCCTGTACTCTTTGCTGAAGGTGGTCAGGTCTTCGATACCAAGTGTAATATCGATAACACTGTTTATGGCAAAAAGGGCATGATTATTAATGGTCAGTCAATTTCAGATGTTAAAAAATATTGTGAAGATAACTACGGCTTCGATTTAGGTAACTTACGTTATAGCGTGGGTGTGGGTGTAACCTGGATTACTATGATTGGACCATTGTCACTTAGCTATGCATTCCCGTTAAATGATAAACCGGGTGATGAAACTAAAGAAATCCAGTTTGAAATTGGTCGTACTTTCTAAGTACGACTTCATTGAACAACGAAATAAGGAAAGAAATTTACATGAAAAAATTAAATACATTAATGTTAGGGTTAGGCTTGACGGTGGCTTCAGTAGCAGCTAATGCAGCTGGTTATGGTGTAATTGATCTCGCTAAAGTTGTTGAAAGTAGTACTTATTTGAAGCAACAAAATGCAAGCTTAAACCAGTCTGTGAAACCTACAACGACTAAACTTGAGCAATTGGGTAAAGAGTTAGAAGGACTTCAACGTCAAGCACAAACTCAAGGCCAAAAAATGAAAGAAGATGAGATTAAAAAATTACAATCTCAGTATCAATCAAAGTTAAATGAATTTAATTCAACGCAGCAGGGTTTACAGTCTAGAGTTCAAACTAGCTTGCAAAGTATGAACACAACTTTTGAGACCAGAGTTAAGCAAGCTGCTGAGCAATTACGAAAAGAAAATAATCTTGACTTTATTTTGAATAAAAATTCAACTGTTGCCTATGACGCTAAGTATGATTTAACTGATAAAATGATACAAAAGGTTAATTCAATGAAATAAATTAATGAAAGTGCAACAATATCGTTTAGATGAATTAGCTCACCTCGTTAAAGGTGAGCTAATTGGTGAAGGTAGTCTCCAATTTTCAAACCTAGCAAGTTTAGAAAATGCAGATGTTAATCATCTTACTTTTGTAAATGGTGATAAATATCTTGAGCAAGCTAAAGCGAGTCGCGCGGGAGCATTCATTGTTACAGCTGCTTTAAAAGAACACCTTCCTGAAAAAGATAATTTCATTATTGTTGATAATCCTTATCTGGCATTTGCAATCCTTACACATGTATTTGATAAAAAGGTTTCCTTAACGGGGATAGAAAGCACTGCTCAAATTCATCCATCTGCTGTTATTTCCGAAACCGCATATATAGGACACTATGTAGTTATTGGTGAAAATTGCGTAGTAGGCGACAACACAGTCATTCAGTCGCATACTAAACTTGATGACTTTGTAGAAGTTGGAAAAGACTGTTTTATCGATTCTCATGTCACTATTACAGGCAGTTCCAAATTACGTGATCGTGTGCGTATACATTCGAGTACTGTGATTGGGGGTGAAGGTTTTGGTTTTGCTCCCTATCAAGGAAAATGGCATCGTATTGCTCAATTAGGTTCAGTTATCATTGGTAATGATGTCCGCATTGGATCAAATTGTAGTATTGATAGAGGGGCTCTTGATAATACAATTTTGGAAGATGGGGTAATTATTGATAACCTTGTGCAAATTGCACATAACGTTCATATTGGTTCAAATACTGCTATTGCAGCCAAGTGCGGTATTGCTGGAAGTACAAAAATTGGCAAAAACTGTATTCTAGGTGGAGCATGTGGAGTATCAGGTCACCTTTCAATTACTGATAAAGTGACTTTTACTGCAATGTCAATGGTCACAAAAAATATTTCTGTTGCAGGAACTTATTCATCTGGAATTGGGTTGTTTGAAAATAGTCATTGGAAAAAGACAATTGTACGCTTGCGACAATTAGCAGATGTGCCATTGACCCAAATCACTAAACGACTTGATCATATACAAGCTCAAATAGAGTCTCTTGAATCAACTTTTAATTTGCGTAAATAGAATATTATGACTGAGTCAACTACACCTAAATTTGCCATCCCTGAATTACCAATGCAGATTCAAACGATTCGTCAATATTTGCCGCATCGTTATCCATTCTTATTGGTTGATCGTGTGACTGAAGTTACTGACAATAGTATTGTTGGTTATAAAAATGTTTCTATCAATGAAGAGTTTCTACAAGGACATTTTCCAGAATATCCAATTATGCCTGGTGTTCTAATTGTTGAAGCACTAGCTCAAGTTTCAGGCGTTCTAGGTTTTATTATGAACAATGAAACACCAAAACCGGGTTCTTTGTTCCTGTTTGCTGGTGCAGAAAGAGTTAGATTTAAAAAACAAGTAGTTGCAGGTGACCAACTTGTATTAAAATCTGAGTTGGTAATGCAGAAGCGCGGCATTTACAAATACAATTGTACAGCTAGCGTTGATGGCATTGTAGCAGCAACCGCTGAGATTATGATTTCACACCAAAAAACAGAGCAGGCATGAGTAATCACGATTTAATCCATTCTACCGCCATTATTGATCCATCTGCAGTGATTGCTGCAGATGTTCAAATAGGACCATATTGTGTTATTGGTCCTCAAGTAACTATTGGTGCTGGTACTAAATTACATTCTCATGTGGTAGTAGGTGGTTTTACCAGAATTGGCCAAAATAATGAGATCTTCCAGTTTGCAAGTGTTGGTGAAGTTTGCCAAGACCTCAAATATAAAGGTGAAGAAACTTGGCTTGAAATTGGTAACAACAATTTAATTCGTGAACATTGCAGCTTACATAGAGGCACTGTGCAAGATAATTCCTTGACTAAGATAGGTAGTCATAACCTATTGATGGTCAATACACATATCGCACATGACTGTATCGTAGGTGATCACAATATTTTTGCCAATAATGTTGGTGTTGCTGGGCATGTACATATTGGTGATCATGTTATTGTGGGTGGTAATTCTGGAATTCATCAATTCTGTAAGATTGATTCTTACAGCATGATTGGTGGGGCCTCACTAATTCTCAAAGATGTACCAGCCTATGTTATGGCGTCTGGTAATCCTGCTCATGCTTTTGGTATAAATACTGAAGGTATGCGAAGAAAAGGTTGGTCTAAAAATACAATTCAGGGCTTAAGAGAAGCTTATAAATTGATATTTAAATCTGGATTGACCTCTGTTCAAGCTGTTGAGCAAATTAAAAGTGAAATTTTGCCTTCTGTTCCGGAAGCTCAATTATTAATTGACTCGCTTGAACAATCTGAACGCGGAATTGTGCGTTAATTTTTAATAAGACATAAAAAAAGACACTGTTTTTAACAGTGTCTTTTTTTATGTCTAAATTATTTCTTAAAGAATTTAACTTCTTCAGATTTAGGATATTGAGTAAGTAGCTTGTTCTTATATTGATTTGCTGACACAGTATTTTTATCGACATCTTTCGCAATACTATACAGTTGATACAGTGCTCGAGGTGCCTTACTAGAGTTTGGATATTGGCTAGCGACAATATTGTAGTTCTTCTTCGCTTCATTGTAGTTCACTGGGTCTGTAGCTAAATGAAACTCGGCTAACCAGAAATAGGCATTACCTGTATAAATACTATTAGGATGGTTTTTAATAAAGTTTTGCATCGGAGCAATTGCTTTTTTTGCTCCACCTTGTTTGTAAGCATCTAAAGCTACTGTATAAGCGGCTTTTTCTAACTCAAGTGGATTTGATTGATTTTGGGCAGCGGTGATTGGTTGAGCGTTTGTTACGGGTGCACTAGGTTGTTGTTCAGAGGTGGTTAGAGTAGGTGGAGCTGCAACTACTTTGTTGCCATCTGTAGGCTGAGATTGAGGTGCTGTTGTATTAGTAGAGGTGGTGCTATCAGCAGTCGTATTTGAGCTATCTTCTTGTGTAGCACTGTCAGGGTCAACTTTTTGATGTAACAATTCTAGACGTTGATCTAAATCAGTATAGCGGTTCGCAAGGTCTTTCTTTAATTGCTCAATATCATTCGCTTGTTCTTCTAACTGACCTCTTAAAGTACGGACATCATTTTCTAATTGTTGGTTTTTTTGCATCAATTCCCAGTTTAAATTTGTAGGAACTGAAATATTGCTTGAAGAAGTATTAGATGCACTACCATCATTTTGACTTAAACCACGAGACTCGATAGGAATGTTTGCGTATAGAGAGGTGGTACTCATTAAGGCAATAAATAATAAAGAATGCTTCTTCATTTGCATGTGTATAAATCCATAATTTTATATAAAAGCCACCTTGATACAGGAATATAAAAAAACAATTCTCTAAATATCTAAGGTTTTTCATTGATCAATGCAATTAAAGCAGTTAACAGTTTAAATGCAAGGATAGTTTACAATCTTCAAGCATATTTTATGCAAAATACGAAAAGAGCATAAGTTCAGAAAATTACATTTTTAGGGTTTTAAGCTGTTTTTGCTGATGAATTAATCAATCGAAACAAAAACTTGCTGAAAAAGACAGAGAAGGGTTGCAACTCTTTTAAAAATCTCTATACTTTGTTTTGCAATGGTAGCCCCGCTGGTGGCTTCGCAATTGTACTCTGTGAACCCCGCCAGGACCGGAAGGTAGCAACGGTAGCAGATCTATGATGTGCCGAAGTTTTGCTAGTGGGGCTGCCACCTTTCTTTTAATCCAATTTTCTTTGGATCGCTTTTAAAATTACATCTAAATCAAATCCTCTATATTGTAGAAATCTGATCTGTTTTGCTTTAAGTTTTGGATCTTTCTCTACGGCTTCTCCAAACTTTTTAACTTTAAGTTGATACGCCTGTTCTACCCAATCAATTTCTTGAATTTCATCGGCGATTAAATCATTTTCTATCTGTTTTGTTTTTAAAGCTTGTTGAATGCGTTTTGGACCTTTGCCTTTACGAATCTGGCTAGCCAATGTTAATTCCGCAACACGCTGGTCACTTTGGTAATTTTGTTCAGATAACTCTTCAACAAGTTGTTTCACTTCTTCTATATTTTGTGCATAACGAGCTAATTTCTCAATCAATTCTGCTTTAGAGTAGTCTCGGCGAGTAAGTAAAGCAAAAGCATATGAGCGTAAGCGCTGGCCAGTAAGAGGAGGGCGCTGTTGAGATTGCTCATCGTTTCTTTTGAACATATAAATTTCCTTGTAAAAAACGCCCCGAAGGGCGTTTTATGACTTATGTATAATTAAGACTCTAATAAAAGATCTGGTTCTTCTTCATCATCTTCAATTTGCACTGCGCCATTTGTACCTGTAGTCAACAATTGCTCACGGATATTGCGCTCAATCTCTTCAGCTATTTGCTTATTTTCTTCAAAATAACGAATTACGTTATTCTTACCTTGGCCAATTTTATTACCTTGGTATGAATACCATGCACCAGCTTTTTGAACGATATCTTGCTGAACTGCTAAATCTACAAGTTCACCTAATTGGTTAGTACCTTTACCATATAGAATTTGGAAAATAGCTTCTCTAAATGGAGGAGCCATTTTGTTCTTAACAACTTTAACTTTGGTTTCTGAACCAACAATTTCGTCGCCTTCTTTTACCTGACCGATACGACGAATATCTAAACGAACTGAAGCATAGAACTTAAGTGCGTTACCACCAGTCGTAGTTTCTGGGCTACCAAACATAACACCAATCTTCATACGGATTTGGTTAATGAAAATAACCATACAGTTTGAACGTTTAGCGTTACCCGTAATTTTACGAAGTGCTTGGCTCATAAGACGTGCTTGTAGACCCATGTGAGAGTCTCCCATCTCACCTTCGATCTCTGCCTTAGGTGTAAGAGCAGCTACCGAGTCCACAACGATTAAATCAATCGCACCTGAACGAACAAGCATATCAGCGATTTCAAGTGCTTGCTCACCGTTGTCGGGTTGTGAAACAAGTAGGTTATCAATATCTACACCAAGCTTACGTGCATACTGAGGATCTAGGGCATGTTCGGCATCGATAAAGGCACATGTACCACCAGACTTTTGACATTGAGCAATTGCTTGTAATGTCATTGTAGTTTTACCAGAAGATTCTGGACCATAAATTTCGATAATACGGCCTTTTGGTAAACCACCAATCCCCAATGCGATGTCTAAAGTTAAAGAACCTGTAGATACGGCTTCAACTGCTTGAACAGTGTTGTCACCGAGACGCATAACCGTGTTTTTACCAAATTGCTTCTCAATTTGGCTCAAAGCGGCTTGTAATGCTTTGCTTTTATTCTCATCCATCTCAAAAACCTCAATACTCTATGTTCATCACGTTTAACCCAAGTGGATGCATTGAATCTCAACTTGTTTCACAGGGCTAATAGTGACAGATTTTTTCTCTAGCTTCTATATATTGTATATGTGAGTGCGACACAACTCGACGTTTTTATTCATCATCATAAGACCAATGGTCTTCATAATGTTGATCATTATCCTGTTTAAACCGATTGATTTGTCGCCGATCTTTCTTACTTGGTCTATGGTCAGGTCGAGCTAGATTATGCAATTTTCGCTGGGAAGCAATCAACTCCCGTCTTGCAATACTTACTTCGGTTTCTTCATAAAGTTGTTGTGCAACTGGAGCGGGTCCTCTAGCGTTGGAAAGTGCTTTAACAACAATCGTCTTTTTATCGAAACCTTGCTGAACAACCAGTTCCATCCCAACACGAATTTCTTTAGAAACTTTTACACGCTCATTATTGTGATGTACTTTTCCCCCTTCAATTGCTGCTTTAGCAATAGAACGAGTTTTAAAAAAACGTGCCGCCCATAACCATTTGTCAACGCGCATGGTTTCTACAGCATCGTTTTCACGCAATTTTGACATCATTATCCTTTCTATCAGTTTGATTCAAAATAGACAGTAGCTCTGTAAGCTGATCTAGAGCTTTATACTCTAAATCTTGTGACTGCCTTTTACTCTTAAGAGTTGAGGGCTGTAAGATAGTAAACAAGTGTCTTATACCAAATTTTTCAGCAGTTTTTAAAACTGGAAGAGTGTCATCTAAAAAAATAGTCGTTTCTGGTACAAAATAATATAAACGTTGTAACTCTTGCCAAAATTGAAGGTCTTCTTTTGCATGACCAATTTGTTCGCTAGACACAATCACATCAAAAAAATCTTGAATAGGAATGTTATCAAGTTTTAATTGTAAACTTGCACAGTCTGCATTAGTGACTAACCAGCATTGATAACCTTGTTCTTTTAGACCACTGAGTAGCTCTATGCATCCTGAGCGTGTTTTAATTTTATGTTGAAATTCTTGCTGAAGTTTTAAAACATCTACGCCTGTAGTTTTTGTCCAATACTTTGAAGAATACCAGGCAAGAGTATGCTTATTACTACGATAAAACTGACTTAATATTTCTTGGCTTTCTGTTAAAGAGATTTGATGTGTTTGAGAATGTCTTTCAGGTAGGCATTCGTTCCATATAAAATCATCAAAAGCCAAATCTAACAAAGTTCCGTCCATGTCAAAAAGCACTATTTTATTCATGTTTTGAGAGCTCCAACTAAAATATACATGGAAGAAAAGCAGCTTAAGATTATAATCATTAAAGTCGGGAAAACGGACTGATTTGTTGTTATTTCATCATTTTAAAATTCTAATGGTCTGTAGTGAATAAACGAGTAGATAACAATAGTGCCCCTAAAGCTTGGACTACTCAATATTGAGAGAAAAGTAAAATAATGTTTTTCATAAGGTAATTTCTATATATCTGCTCTTACTTTTTTGAAGGTGTACTTTATGATAAAACTACTTAATAGTAGGGCTTGAACAAAATTTTTGAAAATATTCATAGAAGTAAAATAGGAGGAAAATGACTAATAAAGTCTTTTAGAAATATAGATTTATATTTATTTTTCGGTTCATTTTTTGATAAGTATTTTTGCTTTTCTATGAACTCTATGGAATTATTATTTAAATATTATTAAAAGTTGGAATAAAAGTGGGCTTATATACAATTAGATATGGTTATCGTAACAACAGTTTTTTTATAGCTTCAAACGCTGCTGGAAAGTTTATCGTAATTGATGCATTAGGAGCAGATTTTCAAATAGGTCATCAAATCTCTTATGAAGGTACCAAAATAATAAATGAAACTTTAAATGATGAGACGGAAGCAAGAGTTCATCTGGAGAGCAATGAAAAAGAGGCTTATGAATATTTACGTGCCATGAAGTAATAAACTCGTTATTTTGATTTACATAGGATACGTATTGGCAAACATTTTATAAATTGAACCGTACTTGTTTAAAGTTATATTAAAAATTATCCGAATAACAATTTAGAGCAGGCAATGAAAATTGGATTTATTGGAGGAGCCAATGACGGCATAGTGATCAATGCCGCCAATGGTATTGATACTTATAAACTTGAATGGCATTACAAGGCTGAGAAGCACTGTGAAGAACAGCCATCATTAGGACTAAATGGCCCTGAATATGACTATTACAATCTATTAATTTTGAGAAAAAACAAAGAAGCAAAACTTTTCTATGTTTTAACTACAATGGATAAGGAAGCTATTGCAGATAAAATTAATGAATATTGGGAACATTCCACTTCTGTCGGTTATGACTTCGATGAATAATCTTATTTTTTAATTCATTGGAATGCTTGAAATATATCAATATTTGATTTACTCATAACTTAAACTTAGGATTATTTATTTCATAAAGAACATGTTCTTGTAGGGCATGTTCGTCTGGAAGCTTGGGATGGTTGAAGTATTTAACTTTGTGCATTCCTAGTCTTTCCATCACTGCTTGAGATGGTTTATTCACTGTTGCTGTAAAAGAAACTACTTTATCTTTATTAAGCACATTGAAGGCATAGTCTAATGCTGCTTTTGCTCCTTCTGTGGCATAACCTTTTTTCCAAAATTTTGTCGCAATTCTCCAGCCAATTTCAATGCAAGGGGAAAAATCAAATTGTTCTGGTTGGTCGTGTAGGCCAATAAAACCAATAAAGTCATGGCTTTCTTTTAATTCTACAGCCCAAAATCCCCAACCTTTTTCATCAATAAGGGCTGATGCTCTTTGAATTAAATTTATACTTTCAGTAGCAGATAAAAGCTTTGGAAAAAAACGCATAACATCTTTATCCAATCCCATTTCGATAAAGGGGGCAGCATCAGTTTCTTTCCATTGTCTTAGGATCAAACGTTCGGTTTCGATCATAGTAAAAGCTCTTTAAATATAATTTTTAATTTAACCATATAGTCTACAGTGGCTTTTGTATAATTTTCTGTAAGATAATCTTAGAATTAATGCTTACCACTCCTTTAATTTTATTGAGTGTATTAATAACAAAGTGAGAAAAAGAATTTAGATCTTTAGTGGCGACATGCAGAACATAATTAGATTCGCCTGTAATGATATAAGCATTAATCACTTCATCAAAATTCTTGATCTGGCTTAAAAAAAACTGGTGATCATTTTCAGTGAGTTGAGCAAGTTTAATTTCAACCATGGCCTCAATTTTTATACCTAATTTTTCGTAGTTAACTTTCGCTTGATATTTTTCAATAATTCCGTTGGTTTCTAAAATCTTGACTCGTCTGTGACAAGCAGAGGCTGAAAGATTAACGAGATCAGCAAGTTCTTGGTTGCTTAAGCGGGCATTATCTTGTAAATACTTCAAAATTTTTAGATCGATTGCATCTACATTCATTTTCGAATTCCATCCATATTTTTTAATTTTAATTAGAATTCTATACGAAAATAGCCGTTTTTAATCAAATATTATCGAATAAATCGTACAAATTGACGTGATAAAATTCAAATACAAAGGAAATGTTGAAATAGGTGCAATACCAAATGATTACTCGTGAACAGTGTTTGTATTGGGATCAGGAAGATGAACTCAAAAAATTTAAAGATGAATTTGCATTGCCAGAAGGTGTTATTTATTTAGATGGCAACTCTTTAGGTGCTAGACCAAAGAAATCTTTGGCTGTTGCTCAGCATATTATTTCCCAAGAATGGGGAGAAGATCTGATCAATAGCTGGAATAAGGCTGATTGGTGGGGATTACCAACAAGACTGGGTGACAAAGTCGCTAAACTAATTGGTGCGGAACAGAGCGAAGTGGTTATTTCAGATTCAACTACGCTGAACTTATTTAAGGTTTTATCAGCAGCGGTAAAAATTCAGGCCGAAAAAAATCCTGAACGTAAAATCATCGTTGCGGAAAAGGAGGCTTTCCCAACAGATATTTATATTATTGAAGGTTTCATTGACTTAATTCAAAAGGGCTATCAGGTTGAACTAATTGATGGAGTAGAAGACTTAGCTCGGGTTTTAGAGAAAGATGTTGCTGTAGTAGTTCTTTCTCACGTGAATTACCGTACAGGGTATTTCTACGATATGTCATCTATTAATGAGCAGATTCACTCTAAAGACGCTTTGGTGATTTGGGATTTATGTCACTCCGTTGGCGCCGTTCCAATGGACCTGAACCAAAGCGGTAGTGATTTTGCGATTGGTTGTACCTATAAATATTTAAATGGGGGGCCTGGTTCGCCAGCATTGCTCTGGGTCAATGAAAAACACCGTGATCAGTTCTGGCAACCATTATCCGGTTGGTGGAGTCATAAAAAGCCATTTGATATGGCCCAGCATTATGAACCAGCGAATAGTATTCGTCGTTATTTATGTGGGACTCAGCCAGTTATTTCTATGAGCCTTATTGAATGCGGCGTCGATATTTTCTTACATGCTGATATGCAAAAAATCCGTGAAAAATCGCTGAAATTAACTGACTTATTTATTCAACTGGTACAGCAAGAATGCTCTGAATTTGGTTTTGAGTTAATTACGCCTTTAGATCATAAATATCGTGGTAGTCATGTTAGTTATCGCCATGAATTCGGTTATGAAATTATTCAGGCGCTTATTGCACGTGGTGTGATTGGTGATTACCGGGAACCTGCGGTGTTGCGATTTGGGGTTACACCTTTGTACTTAGGGTTTGAAGATATTTGGAATGCAGTACAGCACTTAAAAGAAACCATGCTGAATAGTGAATGGAAAAACAAGCAGTATTTAGTTCGCGGTGAAGTGACCTGATTTTAAGGAATCAAAATAAAACAAATGGCTAGGAGGGCCTATGAGTAGTTTTGATGAAATACAAAATAGAGAAGCTGGGCTGCATAAAAAGTTATCTGCAAAACAGATGGGGATGATTGCCATTGGTGGAGCAATTGGAACCGGATTGTTTATGGGAAGCAAATTTGCAATTAGCTTTGCTGGTCCTGCAGTCATCGTCAGCTATGCGATTGGTGGTTTAATTGCATTTGCACTTATGGCTTGCTTGGCTGAAATGACGGTTCAGCATCCTACCTCGGGCTCATTTGGCGCATATGCAGAACATTATATGAGTCCACTTGCTGGCTTTCTAGTTCGCTACTGTTATTGGGCTTGTATTGTGCTGGCGGTAGGCACTGAGATTACCGCTGTAGCTGATTATATGAAGCTTTGGTTTCCAAATGTAGGCTCTTGGGTCTGGATTGGATTTTTTTCACTGACCTTACTTGTTGTAAATGCCTATAGTGTTAAAGCCTTTGGTTTGGTGGAGTACTGGTTTTCCACAATCAAAGTTTTTGCCATTATCGTGTTTATTCTTTTGGCTATTGGTATCTTGACTCAAAGCAAGGAGGGCGCAAAGCAAGTTGTGACTAATTTGTCAGGGCATGGAGGCTTTTTCCCCAATGGCTTTAGTGGGGTATGGATTGGTGTCATTATTTCAATATTTAGTTATTTAAGTATAGAAATGATCGCCGTCGCAGCTGGTGAAGCAAAAGACCCTGAAAAAGCAGTAAAAAAGGCATTTAAAAGCACCGCACTCCGACTCATTTTGTTCTATTTATTGTCCTTATTTCTAATCGTTACTTTGGTGCCATGGACGGTTTTGATTGGAGCAGATGCAACAAGTCCTTTTGTTATGGTCATGAGGATTGTTGGTATTCCATATGCCGATAGTATTTTAAACTTTATTGTAATTGTAGCTGCCTTATCTGCAATGAATAGCATGCTTTATATCTCAACTCGTATGTTGTTTAGCTTGTCACGTGCAGGCGATGCACCAAAAGTTTTTGGCCGAATTAGTAGTAACGGTGTACCCGTAAATGCACTGTTGCTTTCCGCGGTAGGGATTGGTATTGCTAGTATTGTTTATACAATTAATCCGGCTTCTGCGTTTCCAATCATGATTGCGCTATCGATGTTTGGTGCGTTGTTCACTTGGGGGAGTATCTTTGTGACACATATGTTTTTTAGAAAGCATATGGCTCAGCAAAACATACAGCTAAAATTTAAAATTCCAGCCAGTCGATTCATCTCACTATTTGGTTTTATTGCGATTTTGAGTATTACAGTAACCACTTGGTTTACCAATGAGTTTAAATCTACTTTGCAGTTTGGCGTACCTTTAGTGCTTGTTCTGATATTTTGCTTCTACTTAAAACGTTCCACCGTAAAGTTAAATCTCAACTCTAGTGAAGAAACATTGAAGTGATCGGTATATGAGACAATATGATAATGCTACAACGGTAGCAAATGAAGGTGAAATACTAGCAAGCTTTCAATATAGAAGCTTGCTGAGTTATCAAGCCTATCATCATATAAAAGATATAAAGTATGGTTCACAGAATCGATCAACGATGGATTTTTTCCCCTTAGAACATGCCAATAGAACCGTCATTTTTATACATGGGGGATATTGGCAGTGGTGTGATAAATCGGACTTTGCCTTTATTGCACCGTATATTTTAGCAAAAGGGGCGCAGTGTGTACTTTTAGAATATGACTTGGCACCTCAAAGTCATATTTCACAAATGGTGGCTCAAACTCAAAAAGCTCTCGATTTTATTGCACAGCAGAATCGGAAAACGGATGAAGTTTTATTAGTGGGCCATTCAGCAGGTGCACATCTCGGGGCATTATGTTTAAGCCATCCTTTATTATCTGAAGCAGTTTTATTAAGTGGTATCTATGATTTAGCACCTATACGAGAAACTCATTTAAATCATGCATTAAACTTATCACAAGACGATATTTTGAAATATAGCCCTATTTATCACAAAGAGAGTGTGGATATTCCGTGTATGATTTTGTGCGGAGAGTTGGAGCTAAGTGAGTTGAGATGGCAAAGCCAAAATTATTTTGAGCACAAAGGCGGTCAAGATCAGGAGTTATTCTCTTTAGAGACTATTTCTGGGATTAATCATTATTCTATTTTAGAGCACTATTTTAAATGTAGGTTTGAGAACTAGAGTATCCGACTTTTAAAGTTGGGTGATTGGTTTTAATATTTAGAGTCAATAACTTGAAAGTTTATTCGATGATGATATGCCGGATGATATATGTTTTTATTAAATTTAATACAATATATTCATTTTAGGTTGTGTTTGAGTGGAAATGTAAAACGTATCACATTTAAGTAGCTTTTTATCACTACGTTGGATTTCAAGTTGACCTAAATTAATAACTCAATTAGATTAAAAGGATAGTGTTTTCTCTCTAATCGACAAACTGTTTAGCTGTTGCTTAGATGAGTTTTATAGTCCGTAGCTTCCCAAGATACGGACTTTTTTATTTTGTATCGTCTCTTGATCATAAATATTTAGTGTACTAAAGCAGCAATTGATGAAGTTGATCACAACGAGTTAAATGAAAATATGAAAGAGGTATTGTAAATATATCTTTAAAAGTATATATTTATTCATGCACATACTGCGTCTGTAAAGTTTTTTATTTTAATACCCTCGTATCTTAGATATGAGGGTATTTT
>NZ_JBIUCS010000014.1:0-65589 GCF_044538485.1 Acinetobacter sp. ABJ_C5_2
TAACATAATAGTCGTTATATGAATTATAAAATATTTTATAATTAAATGGCTATTTATTTATATGTAAATTTAGTACGCTATTGTATAGGTTCATAGATCAGCTTTAAATCAACTCTAATTTCTAAAAGAAAAAACAATTTAGTCTTCACACTCAAGTTTTTTATGCATCAATAAAAAAGCTAAACTTTTATCAACTAAATTACCTGATAGAACTTCTTCTCTACTATCTATAGTTAAATTTATAGATGTTTTCATAAGGAAGTTCCCAAGTGAAATACATAGCAGAACTAAGGCTATATAAATAAAACTATTCTTAATTTTTATAAAATATATAATTAGAGAAATGATTAAAAAAATAATTAATAAATTAATTATGAAATTATTAATAAAAATTGAATAATTATTAATTCCGTTAAATTCTACTAACCAAACTTTAAATAATTTAAAAGATGTATGCGTGCAATACAAATCTACAAATGAAATTGAGAGCAATACTACAACTGAAATGATTAGGCTAAATAAAGATTTTTTTAACATGGGATATTGTCAGTCTCAAAGTTGAAACCAAGGTTTCTTTGGTGCAGTCCCACTATATGCAGGACTAACTTTAATTGGCCCCTGACCTTTTTCGCATTGTTGAACACCCCACTCACTCGGGCGAAAACGTGCATTAGCTCCATCAGGCTCAGGTTTACCAAATTCTTTTTGAATATCATAATCAATGAGTGGAATTTCAAGTAGCACGATGTCTCCACGAGAACAGGCGATGGTAGGACGTTTCGTATCGTAAACCCATTTACCATAGCCATTTTCTTCCTTAGGATCAAAGCGCATAACTGGACCTATTTGCTGATCCCACGCCAATTCCATTCGAGGAGGCTCCATCGCTGTTACCCACATTCCTGCGACTTGTACAGGATGAGGGAAACGTACAGCCTGTAATCCACGTAAGCTAAAAGGTACTTGTGGCTCACCGTTGTCAAAAGCATCGTAACGACTAATTAAGCTCCCTTTGGGAATCAACAGTTCGCCATATTGTGCATCTCGAGATAAAACGAAATGACTGCGACTTTCCTTGTAATGCTCCTTAAGTGCAATCTCATACTCTACCGATGCACTCATATAAAATAAGTAACCTGCCCACAGGTCACAGATCAATGCCACTAGCGTAATAAATAATGTCTTTTTAGAAAAAAAACTCACAGGCTTTTGAGCCTTCTTTCGCCAAAAGAATAGTGCTTTCACTAATAGGCCTAGTGTTAGTACAACACCAATCAATGGCGCAATAAACAACAGAAAAATTGCAAAAACCGAGAATGTCTGTACAGGTATCATAATTATTAAATCTTTAGCTTCATATATTTTTATATCCACTCAATTCTATAGATACTTAATTTATTTCGTATAAGCTGTATTGTGTATTTTAGGAAAAATTTAAATATTTAAACCCAAGATGGATTCTCTAAAAGGGTCAAAAAGAATTTTTTCATTGCGCTCAATGGCTTTTTCTATAATTTTTATTATTCTAGCAGCCTCATCTATAAAATCTGTATAAATTTCGATGAGTTTTTTAAATTCGTTAATTAATTGATGAAGCTGTTTCCCACTATACAAATCATAATCTACATATGAAAGATCTGAAATAAGTGGAAGTGACTCCTCATCAAAAATTGAAACTAAAATATCTGCAAATTCTTTTTGTATTTGATAAGCGAATAGAGACTCGCCTTCTTCCATAGAGTTAACTGTCCAAATATGAACTAAATACATCCCTAAAATTCTTCCTATACCTTTTAATTTTGATATTTTACAATGTACTTAGCACATGAATATTATATAAAATTGACTCATGTATAATATATACGAATTTAAGCATACTGTTTTAAATAGATTTAAGCTAAGCAGGATAACCATAGTTTAGCTTTTTAAAAATCAACAATGCGGTCCGTATGTGAAAAAATATTCAACATGGTAGGATTCAAGAAAATGTACTATTTTGCAGAGGATCCCTTCTAGGTAATGTTACCTAGGAGGAACAATGAAAAAACTGAAATATCAGTATCAACAATCTGTAAAAACATCACACTTTAATGAGTTTTTTCTGAACCACTTTCCGAATATGAGAAGTGTGTACTATAAAAAATTCAGTACTAAGCAAGAGAAAAGCTTTTATTCAATGCATTTTATTGAATATAAAGATTACCCCCTTAAGCTTCGTGTAGCCCGTGGCCCTAGTTTAGTTGATGAATGGGATGATCTTCCAACATATTTCCACAAAGTGGCTAAAAATTGGAAGCATAATTCTAAGAGATCACACCAGTACTACAAAGAACATGAGCAAAAATAAAAAGCGGGAGCTGATTGCTCCCATTTTTTATCCGTATAAGGTGTATTACTTTGATTTTATAGAATTTAATAATTAAATATTCTTATTTATCTCTGAATTTCTCTATAAGCCACATAGTTATATATTCTAATCTAGACATGAATGGAAAATTCTCATTATGAACTTCATGAAAATTATAATTATTCTAATACAGTGTACTGCTATATTCGGATGTACAGACTCATCGAAAACAGCATCTCAACATTTATCTGAAAAATCTAATGTCAAATATTATAAAGACACCTCTAAACAAGGGGATTTAGTTGTTTGGGGTATTTCATCGGATTTAACTTTAAAAACAGTTGTAGGTGATAAAACAAATATTGCAAAAGGTACTATTTTGTCGAGCCCTTTTCTTGGTCAATTTCCTATTAACTTTATTCCTAAAATAAAATCTCTAAAGGAAAATGATGCCATCGAAAATGTTGCAGATCGTGAAAATCCTATGCAATTTAACTTACTTTTGAATGATGCTAAAAATATAGAAATTAATAATTTCTATGATACAAGTCATCAAAACCAAGTAAAAGTATTAGTAGAAAATTTTAGTACAGCTGATCCAATATATTTGACATATAAAAAAACACCACGAGAGTGGATAAATTATTTTACATCTCAAGAAGTTATTAAAGATGAAGATTTATTTAAAAAATTTGACTTAGAATGTTACTCACTTAAGAATTTGAAAGCTCATATTTCTCGTTTTTATCATTGTATAGGAAATGCATCAGACCCCTACCATTCTGAATTTTTAATGACAATTGCTAAACAACATGAGGGAAATAATCAAATTGTAGTGACTACAGAAGTTGAAACACCTCTATATCCAAATATAAGTATAAAATGGACAATGACTTACGAATCATTAAAAGATTGGAAAAAGGTAGATAAAAATATCTGGCGTTTATTAAAAGCTTGGAATGTGCATAAATGAACTGACTTCCAATATTTAACCCAATTTTTGATCAATTTAAATTATGAGCATTATCTAAAGTATAAAAAAGCCCCTGTTCTACAGAGGCTTTTTTTCAATTCAACAATTAATTATTTATGAACCCAAGGCACAGCCGGTGAACCAATCCAAGCAGATTTAGCCGGAATATTTTCACCTTTCATGACCAATGTTAATGGGCCTAACACAGCATGGTTGCTCACGTTGGCGTTATACAAAATAATACTGCGTGTATTTACCACAACATCATTACCAATATTCACTTGTCCGATTTTCATAATACGGTCTTCAAACAAGTGAGTTTGTGGACCCGAGAAGCTATTAAACTCAGCACGGTCACCAATGCTTACACAGTCAAACTCTGTAATATCAGCCGTATCCATATACACGTCTTTACCAATACGAACACCTAAAATACGCAAGAAGAATGGCAACATTGGCGTTCCTCTTAAGTAGTTTAAGAAGTTAGGAATCGCAACTGACTCATATAAGCTCGTGATCCCTTCACTTAACCATACAAACATAGTCCACATAGGAGCTGAACGTGGCTCATAACGACCAATCAAAATCCATTTCAATAGCGCAACAATAATGAAGCAGCCTACGCCATAGAGCAAACCAGCAAGCGTTAAAGCCAACAAACCAGTTGGAATGTTGTATTTGTTAATAACATCAATAATCTCAAGCACGATCATATAACCCACACCAATCGCAAGAGCGGCAGGTAATACAACACGAAGGCCTTCAATAAAACCACGCATTAAACGGCGTTTGATACTTGGCAAGAATGTTAAATGATCTGGATATTTCTCTGCAGCTTCACGTGCAGGCAATAACAATGGTGGTGAACCAAACCAAGTTTGACCATCGTACATTTCAACGTTATCAGGTGTTTTAGATTGTACGCCAATCAAGACGTTGTCTGGCAACACAGTACCATCAGCAATATACGCACTGTTTCCGACAAAACTACGGTTACCGATAGTCGTCGATTTCAAAGTCATCCAGCCGCCTTTGATTTCTTCATCACCTAGCATTACAGCATCGGCAATAAAGCTTTCTTCACCCAAAGTCAGCATTTCTGGAATAACACCGTTTGCGGTAGAAATTTCAGTATTTTTACCTACTTTTGCACCGAGCATACGGAACCATGTTGGCGCATAAATCGTAGCAAACAAGCCATGTAAGGTTTGTAAGCTTGTTTCTAAAATTTGAGATGCAAACCATTTACGGTAATACGTACCACCATGAACCGCATACGTTCCTGTTTCAAGACGAGGCAATGCAACCTTACGAATAACTGAAGAAATTATAGCAGTAATCATCATCATCATTGCACTAGCTGGAATCGCTAAAATGAAGTAGTACAGTGCGATTTGTAAATGTTCATTCGGGTTAATATTAAATACGTTTGCATCTAACCAGTCGACCAACAGGAAGCTTGGGAAAATTGGAATAAAGAACAAACACGCAATAATTAACGCACTAATTCCATAATATGCATATTCTGCAATTTTACGAATAAACGATAATTTTGGACGCTCTGGTAATTTATCGTGATCATCCACATGTCCAATTTTCTTCGCAGGTGTACCATCCCAAATTTCTCCAGCTGGTACCACTGTGTCATATTCAATTGAAGTTAACGCATTTACATGAGCTTGTTTTTCCAACACTGTATTTTCTTCTAATACAGCATAAGAACCCACATAACTGTCTTCTTTTAAGTGAATTGAACCTAAAACCAAGTGACCATGTTCGACTTTGGCATTCTCTAAGTTTACTTGAGAGCCAATGCTCACCCCATCTTCAACAGTAAGTAAAGACGGCATACGAATATGCACTGAACTAATCGTCACGTCATGGCCGATTTTCGCACCAAGCGCTTTCAAATATAAGTTAAGTAAAGTCGAGCCTGATAAAAGATAGACTGGTGAAATGTTGCTAATACGGTCTGCTAACCACCAACGGAAATAGGTTAATCCCCATAATGGATATTGCCCTGCACCAACGCCCATCATTAATAGTCGTTTTACAGAAATTGAAACAACAAAACTGGCAATAATAACGCTGATGTAAACCAATAAAGACATCGCGATTGCATTTGGAATACTGTCGCGTGTTCCACCAGTAAAATAGTGATAGGTAAAGAATGGCGCTAACCACTGCAAGATATTAATCGAGATTAAAACTGGAATGGTAACGAACTGTGCAATACCACATAACCATTTATAAGTTTGGTTACGAGGGTTATCTTGTCCAATCTGGCTATCAAATACAGTCGGCGTTGGTTGCTCTAGCATGAGTGCTGCAATTGCACCAACTCGTCTCGCTTGATATAAGTTTTGAATAGTCAGATGGCTATATTCTGGGTGTTCACGCAAGTTCGATATTAAAACAGCCGCTAAAAGTGAATGGCCGCCTAAGTCGTCAAAAAAATCTGAATCGAGTTTAATCGGCATGTTTGGGAACAAGCGATTCAAAATACCAAATAAGATTTCTTCTGCTGGGTTTTGCGGTTGGTCAGATTCACTACGGTCAATCACACTCGTAAGTGGACGTGCTTTTAAAGCTTTACGGTCAATTTTTCCTGACAATAAACGCGGAACTTCTTCAATAATCTCAAAACGGTTTGGCACCATATAAGGTGGTAAACGTTGGCTTAGATTATGACGAAGCTCTTTAATTTCGATTGCTTTTTTTGCATCAATTTCTGGTGCAATAAACGCAATAAGCTGATCAATACCGTCTTCAGGACGAAGAATAACTGCCGCAGTACCAATACCTTCAATATCGCAAAGCGCAGCTTCGATTTCACCAAGTTCAACACGGAAACCACGGATTTTTACCTGATCGTCCGCGCGTCCCAAGCAATGTACTTGACCAAACTCATCAATTTTAGCTAAGTCGCCAGTACGATAGAGCGATTGTTCATCTGGACCGTCTGCCCACGGGTTTTGAATAAACTTATCAGCAGTTAAGTCAGGGCGACCTAAGTATCCTTCTGCCACACTTGGACCAAAAATACAGAGCTCACCTGTTTCACCTTGCGGCAGTAATTCTCTTTCAGCGTTAATGACCAACATGCCATAGTTTGGTAAAGGTTTACCAATCGTGACGAGTTTGCCACGCTCTAACGCCTCAAGGCTTGCAGTAACCGTAGTCTCAGTTGGACCATAAGTATTAAACATTTTGTGATGAGGCAATGCCCAACGGTCAACCAGTGAATCCGGGCACATTTCCCCACCTAAGTTAATAATTCTTAAGTTAGGTACATCTTCTGGGAATAAAGCAAGTAATGTCGGTACAGCATGCAATACTGTAATTTGTTCTTGCTTTAATGTTTGGCATAAACGTTCAGGGTCACTCACAAGCGACTTAGGTGCAATCCACAAGGTTGCCCCAACCAAGTAAGAAAGCCAAATTTCTTCAAACGACATGTCAAAAGCAACAGAAAAGCCTTGATAGACTTTGTCTTGCTCTTGAATACCCAAAACATTATTTTCACTACGTAAAAAGTGACAAATATTTCTTTGAGTAATCACAATCCCTTTCGGCTTACCTGTCGAACCTGACGTATAAATAATATATGCAGGTTGTTCTGGGGTGGTTTTAGCTAAAGGAATATTTTCGCTAAGTGGCTTTTGCAGTTCAGTATTGGTCCACTTTGTTTGTGGTACTTCATCTAAATGCGCATGCCATTCATCTGTAGTAATCATTCCTACAGCGTCTGCATCTTCAAGACACACCGCAATACGGTCTGCTGGCGTATCCATATCAAAAGGAAGCCAAGCTGCACCACTTAAACAAATCGCCAATTGAGCTTTTAAAAGCTCGATACCACGAGGCAACCATAAGCCAACAATATGACCAGGTTTTACCCCCCTTATCGTCAAATGTTGAGCCATAATTAAGGCTTGCTGATATAACTCACCATAACTCAACGTTTTATCTGCTTCAATTAAAGCCGTTTTATCAGGAAGAGTTTGTGCAGTATGGACAAAAATATCGGCCAAGACTTCATGCTGCAAAAATTCCGGATGATACTTTCCACGAATAATATTATTCGTGTTTGTTACAAACTGGTTCATTTTTATACTCTCTTTAATTTTCTGATTTGGCTCAAATGAAGTCATGTTTGTTTTTCTGACTCATTAAAGAAATCAAGATATGTCATAAATTAAATAATTGAACTTAAATCAAGATTAAAGTTTTAGTTTTGAAGTCTATTTAATAATATATAAATTCCGATTGTTTAGGCTCATATTTTCTAAAAAAATTAAGCTTTTAGCTGCAATGTTTGAATTTCACCACCACCATTAGGATGAAAAATGTACAAAACTAGCGAAGTAAAAACCTATAATTCACAAGATTTATATAACTCTAATTTTAATAAAACTAATAAACGCTATCCTGTATCAAATTCTCCATATTTTAAACTTAATTGATTCGTTCTGAACATTTAAAATGCCCCCAAACAATCGAAGATTCTATTTAAATTTTTAACGGATGTTTGATTATTAACAGTATATTAAAGTCAATATGAGTCATTTCTATTTATCTTATATTTTTATCTATATTTTTCTAAAAACTTATCCATCGATTAGCTCAAACTTATAGTTGCTCACCCCTAAACTTTTTTGCGTTAAAAGTATGGCGTGTTTATAGGAATAAGTCCTTGCATGCTGAGCTATGACTAGCTGTTCCGTTTAAGCATGTCGAAGCCCATTCATTTATAATATATTCAAAATGGACTTAAAACTTAAATAGTGGGAATGATATGAGTCAACACATAATAAACCCAGAAGACATTCCTTTAGCATTTCAAATTGCTTGGAATAATCATGATATGAAGGCCTTTGCTGCTCTTTTTCATCAAGATGCGACTTTCGTTAATCGTTTTGGCCATTACGTTAAAGGCGTTGATGAAATTGTTGCACTTCATCAGCCTATTCATGACACCATCTATAGCGACTCAACACTAGAGAATGAACTCATAGACATTACACCGATAAGTGATGATATCTGTATTTCACACTTTTGGAGTCGCTTAACTGCGGGCGTAGCTCACCCTCAGGGTCCCCATCAAATTGATACTCTCATTCTTACTGTACTCACCAAGAAGAACAATTCTTGGTACATTCAAGCGCTTGAAAATGTGACTTTAACAAACCCACGAACGGGAGAGACCATACTTAGAAATATATAAAAGAGCGTAAGATTATTTTTTAGTAATTTATATGCATAAAAAAAGCCCTTGTCTTTTTAAGAATTTGGTTATTTTTCAACCACCACGAAGTGTTCGCACCTTTAACAGTCGTAGATCAATTTCATGTTCTTGATTTGGTGAGGGGGGGGGTGACGAACTCTGCGATCTCACGTGGCGGGAAAGAAAAATACTTGTGCACTTTTACTATCTTTTTGGCATCTACATTTGCTTTATTACAATTAAAGCAAACAACCGTATTGTCTTAAGCAGATAAAGAGAATGTAACCGTGATAGCAAATTTTTCAGAAAGTTCATCAGCTACAACGTAATTTTTACCTCATTTTGTAGCAAATCGAATTCAAAGCAGCTTCGATTGGCGGTTTTTGACCGACTTGAGCCAGTAATCCTAGCCGGCCCCAACCTACAATTTGCTCAGATTTGGAAAAACAATATCAAGCCATACAACCTCAATTATTCCTTAGGAGCACTTGTGCTCCACCGTTTACACTATTACTGTATCTCATACCAATATATCCAAAGACTGACTAATCAATGAAGTGACCGTCATATGGTATCTGACTTTGATTCAATATGCTCATTATCTGAATAACCGCAATTCGTACGCGATGTACGATTCAAGAAGAAGAAGGCAATAAGAGCCGACAAGAGAGTAATGACGATCAAAACATGAGTCAGGCTCTGGAAAGCATTGGTATAACTCGACATAAGAAGGTTGCGATTCATCTCAGGTAACATTGCAGATGCAGAAGAGAGATCGCCTACTGCAATATGCTGTGATGCTTCCGTGATTCGCAAAGCTGTAACAGAGCTCCCACTATTTGATAATAAAAACTGTAGCTTCATGCTAGCGAAAGTCGACAGCAAAGCTACGGTAATGGCTAGCGCAACACCCTCACTCGCAACTCGCGTGGTATTAAAAATACCAGTCGCCATCCCTGCCCTCTCTTTAGGCACAACACTGATTGCAAGCCCGTCCATGAGTCCCCACGGCATACCAGCGCCAATCCCAATAAGTAACATTGCAATGATGACAGCATACCCAGAGTGACCATCGTTGATCAAGCCAAGCAAATAAAGCCCAATCGCAGCGATTACGAAACCAATTCCGCACAGAACACTGGCTGAGATCCAGCGTGTCAACGAAGCAACCAGCATGGGGATTACGAGCAATGGTGCCGATAAAGCCAGCATCAACTGACCTGCTTCAATTTCAGAATAACCACCAACTCCAATAAAGCGCAGCGGTAATAGTACAATCAACACGATATAGCAATAGCAAGTTCCGATAGGCAGCATCTGCACGCCTATAAAACGTGGATAACGAAACAAACTGAGATCAAGCATTGGTTTCGTCACTCGTAGTTCAATAAAAATAAAGATGACCGACAAAACCAATGAAGCAATCAATAAAGTCATCACCTTTGGACTCGTCCAGCCACTTTCAGGCACCTCAATGACACTAAATGTGAAAAGCGACAAGGCCCCTGTAAAGGTCAGCATACCTAACCAGTCAAATCCTGTCGCATCGGGATCACGCGTTTCACGCATTTGTGACATTCCCAAAATCAGTGCCACAGTACCAATGCCTGCAATTGCAAAGAAAATTGATGGCCAACCAAATATGTCAATTAATGCACCAGACATTAGAGGACCGAAAGCAAGGCCTACCCCAAAGCTTGTGCCTAGCATACTGAAAGCGCGTGTACGCGCATGTCCCTCGAACTCCTGTGCCAGCGCAGACGAACCACCAGACAGCGCTGCCGCTGCAGCGACTCCTTGTATGGCACGTAATGCATCAAGCCATACTACAGTCGAGCACATGCTTAAAACCAGCGAAGTAATAATGAATAATGTCATGCCTAGAATAAACATACGTTTCCGGCCAAACTTATCGGCCAAGACTCCAGTGGCCATTAACAAACTGCCAAAACTTAACATAAAAGCATTAGTGATCCATGTAAGGGCTGTGGCACTACCGCCCAAAGTATGGCCAATCATAGGCGTTGCAACTACTCCTCCAGTAAAGCTCAATGGCAGGACTACCGCAGCAAGGCAAATCGAAACCAGAATGAGTACTTTGCTTCGGTCAGTGGTGAAAGTCGTATTTGTCATGAAAATACCTATTCTGAGAAAGATGATTTCAGTGAATGAATTGCTATGGTGAGTATAATTTCGACTTAATATTAGATAAATACGATATAATTCCACTTATAATGGAATAAAATTCTATAATTAATCGGGTATTTCATGGATAGCTTTAATGGAATTGTCTACTTTGTAAAAACAGCTGAAGCACTCAGCTTTGTCGGTGCTGCCCGCGCACTCGGTGTGTCCGCATCTGCTGTGGGCAAAAGTATTGCTAAGCTTGAACAAGCGATGGGAGTACGATTGTTTCAGCGCAGCACGCGCAAAGTTCATTTGACTGCTGAAGGTGAGATGTTCTATCAACGTTGTCGATCAATCTTGGACGATCTCGACGAAGCACAGGCTATGCTGTCTCATGCGATCCAGACACCACGCGGTAAGCTACGATTAAGCTTACCAACCATCGGTTACCACTTCTTACTTCCTGAGCTACCTGAATTTCGCCGACTTTATCCAGAAATTGAGCTAGACATTGATTTTAATGACCAACTTGTCGATGTCATCAAGGAGGGTTTTGATATCGTCATACGTAGTGGAGATCTACCAGATTCTAAACTGATGTCGCAGCGGCTAGGAACATGTCGTCATGTATTGTGTGCAGCGCCTGCATATCTGGCACATAGGGGCATCCCACGCACACCTGTTGAATTGGAACAGCATGACTGCATACGTTATCGCTTTCCAAATACTGGGAAGCTCATGGCATGGACGATGTCAGCCGATCCCCTCTGGTCACAACTACGGCTACACACTATCTTAACGTTTAACAACATGGAGGCCGTATTGACTGCTACGATTGATGGACACGGGATTGCTTACATGCCTGATTTCTTGGTGCATAAAGCTTTCGAAGAAGGAAAACTTCAAATTGTATTGAATAACGCCGAACAGGAACTCGTTCAGTTCTGGGCATTATGGCCGTCAAACCGCCATCTTTCTCCCAAAATCAGAGCTTTTGTGGATTTTATTTCAAAAAAGTTGTTTACATTAAAAATATGAAAATAAAAAAAGAACATAGGCAATAAACGGTCCTAAGGTTCCTTAATTCAGTACCCTGACACTCTGTACTAATTCCTTTTGCAGTGATGCTCCACCAAGACGTTTCATGGTTAAAAGGTTTCCTGTTTCATCAACAACAGAAAGACTGACGTTCAGCCCATTTCACTGGCTGCTTGCTATGCTTGTTCCAATAAAATTTCTGCATCACTCAATGTTAAATAATGTTTGGTTTTCATGTATTCCACATGAATATTTCATTTTAAAACAGCCTTTTATCGTTCTTAAAAGGACTTATCGTTTAGAGATGACAGGCATCTTAGAATGAATTTATCTCACTAAAAATCATTGAGTTGGCAAAATACTATTGAATAAAAATCAAGAAATACGCAGAGATGTTGTCATTAACAACTAAAAGCAGAGTCAAAAATCATGCATGTAGTGCGTAGCTACAGAGTCGTATGTTTTCTAAAATTTCAGCTAGATTTATTCTTATTCGGACTATTCCAGTCCACGCTTTAAGGTGAAGCGGTTGAGGGATAAAATAATAGATAAAAAAAGCCCTTGTCATTAACAAGGGCTTTTTAAGAATTTTGGCGGAAGCGGTGAGATTCGAACTCACGGAGGACTCACACCCTCGTCGGTTTTCAAGACCGGTGCATTAAACCGCTCTGCCACGCTTCCAACGAGCGCTATGATATAAACAAAAATGCAAGTTGGCAAATCTTTTATTTAATTTTTAATTCAAACGCTCAAAATAAAAACAAATCTATTTAAATTTCATCATTTTTAGGCTTTTCATAACGAATTGCATTGATATACCAAAGTTTTTTACCTAAAGGGGTGTGTACTTCGACCTCATCATCGACTTCTTTACTCAACAGTGCACGCGCCATTGGCGACTCAATCGAGATATGCTGAGGATGGTGATCATAAATTTCGTCAATCCCGACAATTCGTAAGGTTTTTTGCTCCCCTTCTTCATTTTCAATTTCGACCCAAGCTCCAAAATAAACTTTGCCTTCTTGCTCCGGAGCATAATCAACAATTTTTAACTCTTCTAAACGTTTTCCTAAATAACGTACTCTGCGATCAATTTTTCTCAGTAGCTGTTTATTGTACTGATAATCGGCATTTTCACTGCGGTCGCCGAGGCTTGCAGCCCAATTCACTTTCTTGGTGATTTCTGGTCGTTCTTCATGCCAAAGTTGTTTTAATTCAGCAACTAATTTGTCATGTCCTGACCGCGTGATTAAGTTAGATTTCATGATAAAAAACCACTGATGAACAACATACTGCTTACAAGATGTAGCATTTTATACCCTATTTACCCATATCAGAAGTGTATAAATTTTCTTCCTTAATAAATTCATGTTGTTATGTTGATATATCGAATATTTAATTGTTCAAAATTTGACAATCTTTTTTTTGAATATTATGATGCGCGCATCTTAAATGTTGAGTATTTTTTAACCCAACCAGCAACTATGTAGATTTTCTACACAGTTTATTTTTTTCATTTCATGTCATTTTGAATGACGTCATGACTGCCCACCCCTTATTGAATTTATCAACTTTTAGAAGTTATGGCAGCTTTTTGCCTGGCTTTCTAGGGCATAAATTATCTGTAGCGGAGACAACATGCACAGTAATTCAAGTTCTGGGTCGAGGCTTAGCCTTAACTCTTTATTTTCTTCTCTCCCATTGAAAGTTCTTGCACTCAGCACTATGTTTTTTCCCTTTCATAGTATCAATGCAGGAAAAACCCTACAGTACAATACTGTAGTTAACACAAACACATTAACCGTAGTTGCTGTAGAAAGCCCAACTACTGTTTTTAAAGAAGATCAATTTTTACATGGCTTCGGTTATGACCTGGCTCGTAACTATGCGCAAAGCTTAAATGTAAAGTTGGACTTCAAAATCGTGGCTGATAACGCCACCGCACTCAAATGGGTCCAGCAAGGTAAAGCAAATCTTGCCATGACGACCGCGAGCTTAAGCTCAATCGAGAACAAAGGTTTAATGTCTTTTTCTGCAAGTTGTGGTGACATCGTAAATTTGCAAAAAAATGGATTAAATCCCGATTTAAGCTGGGTGTTTAAACAAGCTGATGATCCTCTTACACAAACTGCCAGTGGTTTTGTTTGTCAAAGCAAGCAAAATGGTCTGACTCAACAACTGGCTTCATTTTACAACCGTAACGTTGTAAAACCTGAGTCTTGGTCTACGATTCAACGTGACATAAGTACACGTTTACCTATTTACAAAGCCAGCTTTAAACAAAGCGCGGCGAAGTACGATTTAGATTGGCATTTGCTTGCAGCAATGAGCTATCAAGAATCGTATCTCAAGCCAGAGTCTGTTTCACCAACAGGCGTACGCGGGTTAATGATGTTAACCAACAGTACAGCTCGGGCAATGGGTGTAAGTAACCGTAGCGATCCAGCGCAAAGCATTCAGGGCGGTGCGAAATATTATGATCTCATGCTAAGTGAGTATGGTGATATTCCCTTCCCAGATCGTAACTGGTATGCCCTTGTGGCCTACAATATGGGCCCTGGTGCAGTCAACCAAATCCAGAAGCGCTTACAAACCCAAGGGAAAGATCCAAATCAGTGGGTAAATCTCTATGACTATTTACAACGCAATCAAATGCGGAATGGTCGATACAAACAAGCGGTGCAGTACGTGACTCGTATTCGTGCTTATCTTGAGCATATTAAAACGGCGCAAACGCGAATCAATATCTAGTTTTATTGTTTTTAAAAGTTGATAAATTCAGTGTTTGTATCAATAAAAAGCTTACCTCTTGGGGTAAGCTTTTTATATGAATTCTTTTAGACTTAAGCTGTTTGTTCTAATACTTTCTTGAACAAATCTTTTTGTTCTTGGCTTGGTTTAGCTGTTTGTAAAGCCATTAACTGAGACATGTCGCCTTGAACTTTAATTTTACCAGTCATGAATGCTTGCATAGCCGCAGCCATATCAAACTCAAGGAATACTTTACGTAAAGTTTCAGCATCCATGTTCAAGGTTGTTTTGGCATTTGAAGACAAACCTTTTTGGATTTTACCCCCATCTAACGCTAATTCGGTATTTCCAGAAGCATCTGTAACTACTAAATTAATTGCCAAATTCGCAAGAGCTGGTGGCAAATTAAGATCACCTGCTTCAGCAGTTAATTTTTCGACAGTCGCAAACCAATCATCAGTTAAAAATGCAGGCATGATTCTTCCTCAAATTTATTTGTTCAATTTCTCTAGTTAGTTGTCTATCCAGACAACATCATATGAAGCACTTCTGCTTGTGCGTTGTTATAGCATGTAATTTTAAGGTTGGGCTATGACTTTTTGTACGGAACATTCATTTTTTAGTATTTTGATACATTAAAGGCACTTGTTTATAAAGTGCCTTTAATTGACTTACTTAATCGTTTTATTCAGCAGCAAAACTTAAGTTCACTACATCTAAACGTTTTTTAAGTTCTTCAGGGTCTTTAAAGTCGATCTCGCGCTGAGAATCTAGCGCTTCAAAATCAAACAAATCACGGTCCGCTAACTGAGACGGAGATACGTTTTGTAAAGCACCAAAAATACTGTGTAAACGTTTCGGATATTGTTTATCCCACTCACGTAGCATTTCATTAAGCATGGCACGTTGTAAGTTCTCTTGTGAACCACAAAGGTTACACGGAATAATTGGGAACTTACGTAATTCGGCATATTTGATAATGTCTTTTTCTTCAACATAAGCCAAAGGACGAATCAAAATGTTCTTCTTATCTGACGACAAAAGCTTAGGTGGCATTGCCTTTAAGCTGCCGCCATGGAACAAGTTCAAGAAGAACGTTGCAATGATGTCATCACGGTGATGACCTAACGCAACTTTAGTGGCACCAATTTCTTGAGCAAAGCCATAAAGCGAACCACGACGTAAACGTGAACACACTGCACAGTATGTTTTACCTTCAGGTGTTAAACGCTTGGTAATGGTATAAGTGTCTTTTTCCAAAATGTAATATGGAATGTTATTTTCTTCCATATAACGTGGTAAGACATCTTCAGGAAAGCCCGGCTGCTTTTGGTCAAGGTTAACCGCAACAATGTCAAAGTTGATCGGTGCAATACGTTTGAACTGCAACAAAATGTCGAGCAAGGTATAACTGTCTTTACCACCAGACACACACACCATGACCTTGTCACCATCTTCAATCATATTGAAGTCACGAATGGCATGTCCAACTTGACGGCGAAGCTTCTTAAGCAAACGATAATAGACCGAGCTTGTTGGAAGTTCAGGCTTAAAATTAAATCCTTCGTTGGACTCAACTGGCGCGTACATAGACGAGATATACCCATAAATAAAAATACCGCGCAATTTTATATGATTCGGACGGGAATCGCATCAAAAGAATAGTTTCAATTCTTGAAGTCGTCATAATGCTCAGGCATGATGCAAAAGCAGTGCTCCATTTTGACCGATGAGTTCATTTTTTGCGCAAAATGCTTACTTTTTGGACTTTTCCACAGTTTTCCACAAAACCTGTGGATAAAATTGTGGATTTCTTAATACTTGACAAACTGTTTTCACCTTCTGTTAAGGGTTTTATTTAAATTGATCATTTTTTAACCAATGATTTTTACCTTTAATTTTCAAATAGTTATTCAAGTCAATAGAATCATTTTAAAAAATTTTTTTAATTTTTTTTGATGATCATTCGAACAAAACAGCTTGATTTTTTAAAACAGCCAAAATAAAAAAAATTACACAAAACTTCTTTCTGTAATATTTTTTGATAAACTCTTTGACAAGTTTCGAATACCTTAAAATTGTGAATAACATAAAATGAAAAATTCGGTTCAATATCTTTTTTCTTGTTTGCTGGGGATGACCACTTTTTCGGTAGGTATAACGCCGACTTTTGCGGGTCAGATGTACGTTTACCAAGACAAAAATGGCAGTACTTTACTGACTAACCGTAAAAGCTATGACAATTCACTCAAGAAAGTAAAAGTGACTTACTATCCAGATAGTAATATTCATAGTTATACAAACTGGGGCGCTTCTGAAGCTTCTGTCCTACCGAGCTATAGCAGAAATAAAAATGCGTTTGACCATATTATTAAACAGGCCGCACAACAGCACGGTGTATCCGAAGGTTTAATTAAAGCGGTCATGCATACCGAATCTGGTTTTAATGTGAATGCTCACTCTCCAGTAGGTGCTCAAGGCCTAATGCAGCTGATGCCTGCAACTGCTCGCCGTTTTAATGTATCTAACGCCTATGATCCTCAGCAAAATATCTTTGCTGGTGCGAAATATCTAGGTTGGTTGCTCAAGCGTTTTAATGGCAATACGCAAATGGCGCTTGCTGCCTATAATGCTGGTGAAGGTAACGTAGATAAGTATGGTGGTATCCCTCCATTTCGTGAAACCCAAGATTATGTTCGCCGTGTAACTAGTCGATATCAAAACTTATATTCTTCTGGGGTAAGCCTTTCATCATTTAGTAACTCAAATATTTCTGCTCAAGCAGGAAATCCCCCTGTTTCGCCACAAGCCACCACACCTCAACAAGTATCGGCTAAACCTGTTAAATACTCTTCTAGGCGCCAAATCGTGACATTGTCAGATGGCACTTATACAGATGCTCCGACGGGTACTTATGTCACCAATAACGCAACAGCAATTGCACATATTAGAATCGAGTAAAGTTTAAAATCGCATGTATTGCGGTTAATCTTTTAACGAGATCCATTGTCTAAAAATTGTAATGATCTATTACCCCTACCCGAGTGTTTACACGCCCCTTATAAATAACTTGTTTAATTTAAATACATTCTTTCACAGGAAAGAATGTATCGATTCCTTATTTTTTCCTTGAATTTTTCCCCTAAGCGCCGCATATTAGCTGAGTGATTTATAATTTATAAATCAGATAATATTTTATTTATAAGAGGATTTTCTCAATGATGCGGATTGGTTTGTTTTTGCTTACCAACCTCGCGGTACTGGTTGTAGCTGGCATTATTTTGTCACTCTTCGGTGTCGGTAGTTACCATGGCGCGGGTGGCTTGAATCTAGGCAACCTTTTAGTCATCTGTTTTGTGTTTGGTATGGTGGGCTCTTTAGTCTCTCTATTTATGTCCAAATGGATGGCTAAGAAAACTACTGGTACAGAACTGATTGACCCAAATGCTCCTCGTAACCAAGCTGAAAGCTGGTTATTGCAAACAGTCGCTGAACTTTCTCAACGTGCTGGTATTAATATGCCAGAAGTTGGTATCTTCCCTTCATATCAGTCTAATGCCTTCGCAACAGGCTGGAATAAAAATGATGCCTTAGTTGCCGTTTCAAGCGGTCTACTTGAGCGTATGAACAAAGATGAGTTGCGTGCAGTACTTGCGCACGAGATCGGCCACGTTGCAAATGGTGACATGGTTACACTCGCACTCATTCAAGGTGTAGTAAACGCCTTTGTGATGTTCTTTGCTCGTGTAGTAGGTGACTTTATCGACCGTAATGTTTTTGGTCGTCAAGACAACGAAGCCCCTGGTATGGGTTATTTCCTCATTACGATGGTTCTAGATATCGTGTTCGGTATTCTTGCTTCAGCTATTGTGATGTGGTTCTCTCGTTACCGTGAATACCGTGCTGATGAAGCTGGTGCACGTTTAGCTGGTAAACAAGCAATGATTTCTGCTTTATTACGTTTGCAAGCTGAAACAGAGTTACCTGACCAAATGCCAAAAGAAATGAAAGCGTTCGCTATTGCGGAAGGTAAAGAACAAGGCTTTAGTTTAGCTGCTTTGTTCCAAACTCACCCATCTATCGAACAGCGTGTAGCAGCTCTACATCAGTTAGATTGCCCATAATACACTAAATAAAAAAGCCTCCTTTTGGAGGCTTTTTTATTAGGCTGAATGAGCAAGTCCCCAAAGAAAACTAATTCCCCACCACATCGCAAAACCAATCAGAACAAGCACTAATACCCCTAATAAATCCGGTATATGTAGCCATAGCCAACTCACAACAGGATTACGCCAGAAGGCTGACTGTTGCTGTTTCTTTTCAAGCTTTTCATGTAAATACGGATGAATAACATGTATATCACTTTGAATCGCATATTCTTCACGTATATGGGTATGAACCACATCTAATGCTTTTCTACTAGGGCGTATAAAAATATCGAAAATAGTCCCTGCAACAGGAACACAGCCCACCACAGCATCCACTACAGCCAATTTTATGACTGGAGTGAGCTTATGCTGCGGTACACCAATTTGCTTGGCTTTATATATGGCATAGCAAGTCAGAACAAAACCCGCTACATCACCCGCAATAGGAATAGTACTTAGCGCCGCATCGGCACCAATACCCTGCTTTGTAAAAGGGATACGGACGGCGCTATCCATCATCGTTGCGAATTTAGCCAGATCTCGTTCTAATGCAATGACCTGTTGCTGTGTTAATTTTTTTTCTTGAGGCATCTAAATCAAATATATGAAGAGAAGTTAAACTTAATATACTTGATTTAATGCCTATTTTTAAATTGTTTGCTTTTAACTCGAAGCTTTCGATTTAAACAGTGAGCGTAATAACACGTACATAACTGGAATAAAGAATAAAACCAGCACAGTACCAAACATCACACCGCCTAAAATACTAATCCCGATTTCTTGACGACTTATAGCACCAGCGCCCTGTGCAAACACAAGTGGAATCACACCAGCGCCGAAGGCTAAAGAAGTCATTAGAATCGGTCTTAAACGCAAGCTCGCCCCTTCTAAAGCAGCCTGAATAGCATTCTTTCCTTTCTCTTGGGCTAATGCAGCAAACTCAACAATTAAAATTGCGTTTTTACATGACAATCCAATCGTGGTTAGAAGTGCAATTTGGAAATACACATCATTTGGCAAACCAAAGATATAAGAGAAAATAACACTTCCTCCAACACCTAATGGAATAGAAGTCATCACGGCAGCAGGAATGCTCAAGCTTTCATATAACGCTGCTAAACATAAGAAAATAAAACCTGCCGAAATCAGATATAACCATATCGCCTGATTTGTCGACTTCTGTTCTTCAAAAGACAAGCCCGTCCAAGCCAAACCAATATCTTTTTGCTGGTTTACGAGTTGCTCAACATCTTTCATAGCCTGACCAGAACTGCTATTACTCGCAACATCTGCCTGTAATTGTAAAGCACTATATCCCATATAGCGTTTTACAATTTCCGGAGCACCGCCCCAGCTAAAGTTAGCAAATGAGCTAAAAGGTACCATTTCATTTTGGCTATTACGCACAGACCAATTATATAAATCTTCAGGTTTAGATCTGAACTCGGCATCACCTTGAATCATGACACGTTTAATACGGCCCCGATCAATAAAGTCATTTACGTAAGTTCCGCCCCATGCGCTCGACAAGGTATTATTAATTGCCGAGAGTTCCAAACCATTTGCCAAAGCCTGTTTCTGGTCAATCTTGATATTCAGATTCGCTTTACTATTGGTAGACTGCTTATCAAAGTTTTCGAAAGTTGAATAGTTTTTACTTTGAGCCTGTAACTGACGGAACATACCATCTAAGAAGTTTTGCCCTTGACCATTTAAATCTTGAATCCAGAAATCTAAGCCATCGGTCTGACCCAAACCATTTACCGATGGTGGTAAGGTCACGTTAATTTGAGCATTACTAAAATTTCTAAAATATTTCATTGCGCGCTTTTGTATAGCGTCAGCCGAGTCCTCTTTAGCCGTACGTACATCCCAAGGTTTTAAAGCAATAAAGCCTTGCGCTAAGTTTTGCCCTGTACCGGCATTATTTCGACCATAACGAATTAAAACCAGATCAACATTCTTATCTTCTTTACTGAGAAAATACTGGCGCACTTGCTCACCAATTTTTTTACTCTCAGACATGGGAGCGCTATCTACTAGCTTAATTTGAACACTTAAAATGCCTTGGTCTTCTTTAGGAATAAATCCGCTTTTCAAACCACTATAGAACAGCGAAAAAATAGCAATCAGCGCCACAAAAATTACAATAACCGATTTACTGTAGTGAATACTCGTCTGAACAAGCTTGATATATTTATTTTTAAGTTGATCAATTTTTTGGTTAAACCACACTGCCCAACGCATAGGTTCAGGATTTGGTTTTAAAATTAATGCACATAATGCAGGCGTTAAAATAAGTGCAACCGTAAGCGATAATGCCATAGCAGCAACTAAAGTAATGGAAAACTGACGGTAAATCACGCCAATTGAGCCACCTAAAAAAGACATTGGTATAAAAACAGCCGTTAAAACCAATGTAATGCCGACTAAGGCACCACTAATTTCACCCATTGACTCAATTGCAGCTTCTTTAGGGCTTAAGTGCTGTTCATGCATGAGCCGCTCAACGTTTTCCACGACTACAATGGCATCATCCACTAACAAGCCAATCGCGAGTACCAGCGCAAATAACGTTAAAGTGTTAATGCTAAAACCGAGCACATATAAAACAGCAAAAGTTCCTAAAATAACTACCGGAACGGTAATACTCGGAATGAGTGTCGCGCGCCAGCTTTGTAAAAACAGGAACATCACCAAAATTACTAAAATAATAGCTTCTACAAGGGTCTTTACAACTTCCTTAATTGACTCTTGGACAAACGGCGTATTATCTCGCGGATAAACGATTTTATAGCCTGCTGGTAGTTTCGTTGAAAGCTGATCTAAGGTTTGATGGATGAGCTTAGAGGTTTGAATCGCATTCGCACCTGAAGATAAAGAAATACTTACCCCTGCGGCAGGATAACCATTAATCGTATTCAAAAATTGATAGTTTTCTGCCCCTAGCTCTACTCTAGCAATATCTTTTAAATAAACATAACCTGCCGATTTATTCGATTTTACGACAATATTTTTAAAGTCCTCGACTGTTTTTAGTCGAGACCCTGCGGTGACTTTCGTATTTAAATATTGACCGTCAATGACTGGTAAATCGCCAATCGCACCTGCAGCAACTTGGGTGTTTTGGGCAGTGATTGCGCTCGCAACATCACTTGGCATTAAATTATATTGCTTTAACTTCTCTGGATTTAACCAGATACGCATCGCATATTGTGAACCAAATATATCTGTTTCACCCACCCCCTCAATACGGTTCAGGTTATCGACGACATGCGTAGTTAAATAATCCGACAGCTCAATATTTCCGGTTTTACCAGTTGAGTCATATAAGCCAATCACCATAAAAGTATCGCCTAAAGACTTGGTAACGGTAACACCTTGGCGCTGAACTTCATCGGGTAAACGGCGTATGACACCACTAATGCTATTTTGAACTTGTACCTGAGCAGTATCCGGGTTGGTTCCATTATCGAAACTAATGGTAATTCGGCTACGCCCAGATGAATCACTTGATGAGCTAAAATAGAGTAAGTGATCAATCCCTTGTATTTGTTGTTCTAAAATTTGGGTAACGCTTTGCTCAACCGTTTGTGCATCTGCCCCGCTATAACTTGCCGACACTGTAATTTTCGGAGGTGCAATATCGGGATACCGTTCTACGGGCAAATGCATCACCGAAAAAATACCAAAAGCCATAACAATGATCGCCAGTACATTGGCAAAAATGGGGCGCTGAATAAAAAATTTAGATAGCATGGCTGCTCGGTATGGTGTCGTTAATTAACAGGAGAAAATGCCGCTTTGAGACCTTGTGATCATCAACGAGCGGTGTAAAAAAGACAAGTGGAATTAAAACAATAAATGTAATTAAGACAAAAACAAAGCGTGTTTCATTATTTCCAACAAAGCAATAAAGAACCAGTTAAATAGTGTCACTTAAAATTCATGAATTCTTCATCATCACGTCAAACTAAATCCCAATACTTGAGTCGTTTCAATTAAAACAATATGAGTAGAATTATGTTTAGAAAAGCACTTTTATGCTTAAGTTTAATTAGCTTGGTCGGTTGTAATGACGATGATAAAACCGAAACAACCCCAACCACACCAGAATATCAACTTCCTAAAATTTTAGTCATCGGACACCGTGGCGCAAGCGCTTTACGTCCTGAACATACTTTGGCTTCATATCAAAAAGCCATTGATGATGGTGCTGACTTTATTGAACCCGACTTAGTGTCAACGAAAGATGGTGTATTGGTTACGCGTCATGAAAACGAAATTGGTGGGACCACCAATATCAGTACCCTTGCCCAATTTGCAGACCGTAAAACCACCAAAAATATTGATGGTGTAAATTTAACGGGTTGGTTTACGGAAGACCTCACCTTAAATGAATTACAACAAGTTAAAGCACGTGAGCGTATTCCTGAGTTTCGACCAGCAAATACGGCTTACAATGACCTCTATTCAATTCCGACACTCGAACAAGTCATTGAACTTGCCGAAGCAAATTATAAAAAAACTGGCAAGATTATTGGTTTATATATCGAAACCAAACATCCAACTTATTTTAAAAATAAAAATTTGGCTATGGAGGACACACTTCTTAAAACTCTTGCCAAATATCAATATACACGTGATATCGCACCTATCTATTTGCAATCGTTTGAAGTCAGCAATTTAAAATATTTAAAAGATCAACTTGATCTTCATAAGACGCTTAAACATGCACAAATCATTCAGTTATATGAGGCAAAAACATCTCGACCAGCCGACTTTGTTGAATCTGGCGTGTCTAAAACATATGGTGATTTAGCCACAGCACAAAGCTTAAAAGATGTTGCTAAATATGCAAATGGCGTAGGGCCAAGCAAAAACTATATTCTCAGTTTCAATAATGATGGTTCAGTACAAACCACTTCATTTATTACAGATGCGCATGCCGCTGGTTTAAAAGTACATCCTTATACTTTCCGCCCAGAAAATAACTTCTTACCACAGCCTTTAAAATGTAGCGATAAACCTGCTGAACGTTGTCCAACAGGTGCTCTAAAAGAGTTTGAAGCATATTTCAAAGCAGGTGTGGATGGTGTCTTTACAGATGATCCAGCACTCGGCCGTGAAGCAGTCAATAATTTTGAGAAAGCAACTAAATAGTTAAATGCTTAATAAAAAACAGGGCATTCAATGCCCTGTTTTTTTTACTTATCAAGACTGTTATTAAAATATAAAGGAATCCACTGATATTGTTCTGCATTCACTTTATACACATGGCCAATTCCAGGGAATGGCAAATGTGGAGCAGCTACCCATTGCTGTTTATTTGAAATTTCAGCAAACATTTTCAAACGAGTGTTGATTGCCTGTTCAGAATTTACATCAAAATCTACACCAGTTTTTGGAGCATCAAACTGTAAAGAATGTGAGTGGACAATGTCACCTACAAAGACAATTTGTTGACCTTTACTCTTCAAACGGAAGCTATGGTGACCCGGTGTGTGGCCTTGTGTATTGATCACTTCAAAACCTTGAATGACATCGCCATCTTTAAAGGTTTTAAATGCTTTTTTCGCTTCATACGGCGCAAGTGCAGCTTTTACATTTTTAACAGTGCCTAAATAATTTTCTTTTTGATTTGCTGGTACTGTTTTTTCAGAAGCTGGGTTTAACCAGTAATCTGCTTCACGTTCATGCGCATAAATCGTTGCATTAGGAAATACTGCTTTTCCATCTTTAGCAATTCCACAAACATGGTCTGGGTGCAAATGTGTCAATAAAACCGTTTTCACATTCGCAAGTTGATAGCCTGCCAGTTCAAGATTTTTAGCAATTGAACCCAACTGTGGGCCAAAACAACTTGAAGCTCCACTATCAACAAGCGTTAAACTTTTACCGTCATCTACCAAGAATGCATTTACCGAAGTTTGAATCCCCTTCTCATTAACAGCAGCGTACTTGGTTAAAATTTTAGTCTTCTCAGCCTGACTCAAATTTTTGAACAACTTAGGGTCTAAATAAATGGTACCGTCAAGTAAAGAGGTGATGCGGTAATTACCAAATTGATGCTTATAATATCCCGGTACTTGCTGAGCTGAAGCAGGCTCTGCATAGCTTACATGTAAGCCACCCATGACAAGTCCTAATGCTACAAATAGTTTTTTCATCTCTTCTTCTCTATCAAATTATAAAGTCAAAATCTTTAAAAAAGATTTAATATTTTTTTTGAGGGCCGCGATATATAATGCATGAAAAGTGTTAAAAATATAAGTGAATGAATAGTTATTCTCCCTACAAAGGCAAAAGCGGACTTAAGCGCATCTTGAATGCGACAGGTTATTCAATTTCAGGATTTAAGGCAGCTTATAAAAATGAAGCCGCTTTCCGACAAATTGTTTTAATTAATGTTGTGCTTATCCCTACTAGCTTTTTCCTAGATGTGACTCGTGGCGAACATGCACTTATGGTCGTTGTATGTTTATTTGCAATTATTGTAGAACTATTCAATTCTGCGATTGAGGCAGTAGTTGACCGCGTATCACTTGAAAAACATCAACTCTCTAAAAATGCCAAAGATATGGGAAGTGCTGCACAGTTTGTTGCACTGTCTATTATTGCGGTTACATGGCTTATCATTTTATTAGGCTAAAAAAAACCATGCTTATAAAAGGATAAGCATGGTGTAACAAAAAAGAGGAACTACAGCTACTGTTCCTGACTATAAGTTTAAGAATATCAACTTAACTTTTTCTTAATTTATATAAGAAATAAAAAAAATCCCTGCAAATGCAGGGATTTTTTTATTTAGACGTTGATGTTTATTACATCATGCCGCCCATTCCACCCATACCGCCCATATCTGGAGCAGCTGGTTTGTCTTCAGGAATGTCAGTAATCATACATTCTGTAGTCAACATTAAGCCAGCAACAGAAGCAGCGTGCTCAAGTGCAGAACGAGTTACTTTAGCTGGGTCAAGAATACCCATTTCTAGCATATCGCCATATTCACCAGTTGCAGCGTTGTAACCGAAGTTACCTTCACCTTTCTTAACTGCATTGATTACTACAGATGGCTCATCACCAGCGTTCGCAACGATTTGACGAAGTGGAGCTTCGATCGCACGACGTAAAATGTTGATACCTGCAGTTTGGTCTTCGTTAGCACCTTTCAAGCCGTCAAGAACGTTTACAGCACGTACAAGCGCAACACCACCACCTGCAACAACACCTTCTTCAACTGCTGCACGAGTTGCATGAAGAGCGTCGTCTACGCGGTCTTTCTTCTCTTTCATTTCAACTTCAGTTGCTGCACCGATTTTAATTACAGCAACACCGCCTGCCAATTTAGCAACGCGTTCTTGTAATTTCTCACGGTCATATTCTGAAGTAGATTCTTCGATTTGAGCACGGATTTGTTGAACACGCTCAGCGATAGCAGCAGCATCACCAGCACCGTCAACAATAACTGTGTTTTCTTTAGAAACAGTGATTTTGTGCGCTGTACCTAAATCTTGAAGAGTCGCTTGTTCTAAAGACATACCAACTTCTTCAGAAATTACAGTTGCGCCAGTCAAGATTGCGATGTCTTGAAGCATAGCTTTACGACGGTCACCGAAACCAGGAGCTTTAACAGCACACACTTTGATAATACCGCGCATGTTGTTTACAACAAGAGTTGCAAGCGCTTCACCTTCAACATCTTCCGCGATGATAAGAAGTGGTTTACCAGTTTTAGCAACTGCTTCTAAAACAGAAATCAATTCACGAATGTTGCTGATTTTTTTATCAACAAGAAGGATGAATGGATTTTCAAGTTCAGCAGTCAAAGTATCTTGCTTGTTAGCAAAGTACGGAGAGATATAACCACGGTCAAACTGCATACCTTCTACAACGTCTAATGCGTCTTCGAAGCCAGAACCTTCTTCTACAGTGATTACGCCTTCTTTACCTACTTTTTCCATCGCTTGAGCGATAAGTTTACCAACAGTAGTATCAGAGTTAGCAGAGATAGAACCAACTTGTTCAATTGCTTTGAAATCATCAGCTGGTTTAGCAATAGAACGGATATTTTCAACTACAGTTTTTACTGCAATGTCGATACCGCGTTTTAAATCCATTGGGTTCATACCAGCAGTTACTGATTTGATACCTTCGTTTAAAATTGCTTGAGCAAGTACAGTCGCAGTTGTTGTACCGTCACCAGCGATGTCGTTAGTTTTGCTTGAAACTTCACGAACAAGTTGAGCACCCATGTTTTCAAACTTGTCTTTTAATGAAATTTCTTTAGCAACAGTTACACCGTCTTTAGTGATGTGCGGCGCACCGAAAGAACGGTCGATCACAACGTTACGGCCTTTAGGACCCAAAGTCACTTTAACTGCATCTGCAAGCACGTTTACGCCTGCAATCATTTTTGAGCGAGCTGAATCACCAAATTTTACGTCTTTAGCTGACATATTAAACTCCGAATCTTTTTAAATACTGAATCTGATAATGAATTGAGTTATGGATCGATTAGCCTTCTAATACAGCTAAGATGTCTGACTCTTTCATGATTAAGAGTTCTTCACCGTTTACTTTAACTGTTGTACCTGCATAAGTACCAAATAACACCTTGTCACCAACTTTAACATCCAAAGCACGTACGCCGTTATCAGTGATTTGACCATTACCTACTGCAATTACTTCACCTTGAGATGGTTTTTCAGCAGCAGAACCTGGCAATAAAATACCGCCAGCAGTTTTGGTTTCTTCTTCTACACGACGAATCACAACGCGATCATGTAATGGACGAATGTTGCTCATAATTAACTCCATCAGACTTAGTCTTTTTGATTAATCGTTATTGCCTTAATCCAGAGCAATAACAAAATATTTAGATGTCACTTTTGTGGGGATGAAAAAAATGGCTTCAAGGGGAAATAAGAAAAATTTTCTTCTTTTTTGAATATTTTTTAAACAATCAAATATTTAATCTCATCTAAACCAAATCAATCTGAAGTGAATTCAGCCAACTGTTCATTGAACCAGTAATGCTGAATCTTTCCTGTATTTGAAACTGTATTAAAGCTATTCGGATTGTGATGATATAAACGAGTAGAAGTTGCTGTACCCGCATGAATATCATATATAGGATGGTCTATTTCCAGATGGTAAATCTGAGTTAAATCATATATAGCCGTTTTATGAAGATGACCATGCAGCATTCCAAATAATCCGGTTGTACTCCACTTTTCTAAAGCAATTTTTCCCAAAACGGGACAATCCTTTATGCCATGCTTATTATCGGGTGGTGTATAAAAGGGTTGATGAAAAACCACCAGCTTTATTTTATCTTTTGGGGCTTTTTCTAAACGCTCATAAGTATCTTGAATTTGTTCAATCGAAATATGCCCACGTGTGTGATAACGACGACGTATGCTGTTTACCCCAACAATATAGAAATGTTCGGTTTCTAAAGTCGGCTCTAGTTCACCAAAGAAATATCGATATCGGGTAAATGGAGAAAAAAAACGGTTCCAGACATGATACAAAGGAATATCATGATTTCCAGGCACAACAAGATAAGGAATATTGAGGCTATCTAAAAACTGCCGACATTTAAAAAATTGTTCATATTTAGCACGCTGAGTAACATCGCCACTCACGACAATCACTTCAGGCGTTTGCTGAATACAAAAATGTCTTATTGCCTCTAAACACTCTTTTTTTTCTGTCCCAAAGTGTAAATCAGACAGATGTAATAACATTCGGCACCATAATATTTAAAGCATTTTTTTCTACAGTGAAATTTAGAGGTGGTTTCATCTCTATGATTTCACCATCTAAAGCAACTGTGAGTTTCGATTTCTTTGCACATTCCACCACAACATGATCTGCACAAAAACTATATACATCTTCTGCATCTTCAACTTTACCTTGAACCCATTGCCAAAGCATATGCAGCAAACTCAGCTTATCACTTTTTGTAATTACAACTCCAGCCACTCTTCCCTGCGCCGCACACTCTGCAATCCTGAGTTTCATATCACACAACTGTAGTTGGTTATTTCCAAAGAAAATAAGAGGCGCTTTAACGGGATATTTTTTCCCATCTACTGTTATAGATAGCTTCATTGACTTATTTTCTCTTAATAAAACATCTAAAGCTGAGGTATAAGCGTGTAAAGGAAGTCTTCCTAAATATTTATTGTAGAGTTCGCGCTTTTTAATAAAGAGGGGGTATAGACCTAAACTGGCATTATTCAAATAAATATGATCATTGATGGCAGCTATATGAACCGATCGAGGTGTGCCCGTGGCAATAACTTCGGCAGCGTCCAAAAGATCTAGCGGAATATCTAAAACTTTAGCCACATAATTAAAAGTACCTAAAGGCAAAACTCCCATTGGGATAGAAGTATTTTTAAGTTTAGAAGCGACAGCATTTAAAGTGCCATCTCCCCCTGCTGCAACAACTACCCCTATATTTTCGTTTTGTGAATGTCGATGAATCACGTTATTCATCAGATCATCAAACAATGTATTTTCATTTAATTCAAAAACTTGTATCTCAAAACCATGTTCAGTGAGTACAGTCATCAGTTGCTCATAAACATCTTCATGTTTCGAAGCATGAAATCCTGATTTTTCGTTATAGATGATCGAAAGAGGTTTCAAAGGCCGCATTTTATTATCGTAAAGTGGGATGTTTATTCTATTTTGTACACAAAATCACCTATTAAAAGTCTCTTTATGTAAATTTTGAATGATCTTCATTTGTTTAATCAATAATAATTCTCAAGAAAAATTTAAGAGTTAATTTGTTGATTTAAAACAAAATAATTTAAGTAAATAACACACATACAACATAAAAATATAAAAGTAAAAACCTTATAAAAAACTATAAACAAATGATTTTCATTAAAAAATGATCGGAATTCCAAATATCTAATTGTTAGTCTTTAGTCTTATTTTTTTTATGATTTTATGCTTTAATACAGCCACTTTTTTATTTGATCTTTCATTGTACCCCAATGAATAGACTTGTACGTTGTACATATTTTGAATAGGCCTCACCATGACCACAGTGAACGCACCAGAATTCGTTCGTCATCCTAAGCTTATAGCATGGGTTGAAGAAATTGCAAACTTAACCAAACCAGCAAAAATCGAATGGTGTGACGGAAGCGAAGAAGAGTATCAACGTCTAATCGACTTGATGATCGCTAACGGCACCATGCAGAAATTAAACCAAGAAAAACATCCTGGTTCTTATCTTGCAAATTCTGACCCATCTGACGTTGCGCGTGTTGAAGATCGTACTTACATCTGCTCTCAAAATAAAGAAGATGCTGGTGCGACAAACAACTGGGAAGATCCAGCTGTTATGCGTGAAAAATTAAATGGTTTATTTGAAGGTTCAATGGAAGGCCGTACGATGTACGTTGTTCCTTTCTCTATGGGTCCTTTAGGTAGCCATATTGCTCATATCGGTATCGAGTTAACTGACTCTCCTTACGTTGCTGTTAGCATGCGTAAAATGGCTCGTATGGGTAAAGCAGTTTATGACGTATTAGGTACAGACGGCGAATTTGTTCCTTGTGTACACACAGTAGGTGCTCCACTTGCTGAAGGTCAAAAAGACGTTGCTTGGCCTTGTAACCCAGAGAAATATATCGTTCATTATCCAGAGACTCGTGAAATCTGGTCTTTCGGTTCTGGTTACGGCGGTAACGCATTACTTGGTAAAAAATGTTTAGCTCTTCGTATCGCTTCTGTCATGGGCCGCGAACAAGGTTGGTTAGCTGAACACATGCTTATTCTTGGTGTAACTAACCCTCAAGGTGAAAAACACTACATCGCTGCTGCATTCCCATCTGCTTGTGGTAAAACAAACTTTGCGATGTTAATTCCACCAGCAGGTTATGAAGGTTGGAAAATCGAAACTGTAGGTGACGATATTGCTTGGATCAAACCAGGTGAAGACGGTCGCTTATATGCGATTAACCCTGAAGCTGGTTTCTTCGGTGTAGCGCCTGGTACAAATACCAAGACTAACCCGAACTGTATGGCAACTCTTCATAAAGATGTTATCTATACAAACGTAGCGGTAACTGAAGATGGCCAAGTATGGTGGGAAGGTCTTTCTAAAGAAGTTCCAACAAACTTAACGAACTGGAAAGGTCAACCTCACGTAAACGGCGAAAAAGCAGCACATCCAAATGCGCGTTTCACTGTTGCAGCAGGTCAATGTCCATCTATCGATGCTGATTGGGAAAACCCAGCAGGTGTTCCAATTTCTGCATTCATCTTTGGTGGTCGCCGTGCAGATACAGTTCCTTTAGTTTCTGAAGCTTTTGACTGGGTTGACGGTGTATATAAAGCTGCAACTATGGGTTCTGAAACTACTGCTGCTGCTGTTGGTCAACAAGGTATTGTTCGTCGTGACCCATTCGCGATGCTTCCATTTGCTGGCTACAACATGGCTGACTACTTTGACCACTGGTTAAGCCTTGGTGCAAAAGTAAGCGAGAAAGCTGAAGCTTCTGGCAACAAATTACCGAAAATCTTCAACGTAAACTGGTTCCGTCGTGATGCTGAAGGCAACTTCGTATGGCCTGGTTTCGGTCAAAACATGCGTGTTCTTGAGTGGATCATTGACCGCTGTGAAGGTCGTGCAAACGCTGTTGAAACACCAATCGGTTTTGTTCCAACATATGAAGACTTGAACTGGAAAGGCACTGAGTTCAGCAAAGAACAATTTGACCTTATCACTACTCAAGATAAAGACCAGTGGGTTACTGAAATTGAAAGCCACACTGAGTTATTCAACAAACTTGGCGAGCGCTTACCAAAAGCATTAAAAGAACGTCAAGCAGCATTACTTGAAGCTGTAAAAACTGGCTTCTAATTGCCCAATATAAAAAAGGCCGCTTTATGCGGCCTTTTTTATTATGCGGCATCATCTTTTAGTCTACGTTCAGATAAATAAGCTTCTAACAGTTTTACCTGTTTTTCATTAAACGCCAAACCTAATTTAGATCTTCGCCAGAGTATGTCTTCTGCAGTATTTGCCCACTCATATTCACATAAATATTTAACTTCACATTCAAATAAATCGTGACCAAAATTTTGACCCAATTGTTCTATAGCATTTCGTTCATGAAGTATGTTCCAAACTCTTGTGCCATATGCATGTGCCCAACGTTTGGCAAGGGATTCTGAAACTCCATTTACACGTAATTGAATCTGGTTGATTAAATCATCTAGTGTGGTCCAGTTCTCAGCACCTGGTAATGGCTTATTGGCAGTCCACTCCTCTGCCATTTCACTAAAGAACGGAGACAAATGTTCTAAAGCAGCCTCAGCCAGTTTTCGATAGGTCGTAATCTTGCCGCCAAATACTGATAACAATGGTGCCTTAGTATTTTCTGCCTGTAGTGCCAAAGTATAGTCACGGGTAATTGCCGAAGGGTTATCAGACTCATCATCGCATAAAGCACGTACACCTGAGTACTGACTTACAATATCTGCTCGCGTTAACTGCTTTTTAAAATGTGAATTTGTGACTGTCAAAAGGTAATCTATTTCTACATCGGTAATCTCTACCTTTTGTGGATCACCTGTGTATTCCTGATCTGTTGTACCAATTAGGGTATATTTTTCTAAATATGGTATTGCAAACACGATGCGTCGGTCTTCATTTTGCATAATAAAGGCTTTATGACAGTCATATAGCTTTGGCACAACAATATGACTTCCTTGGATCAATCGGATTTGATAAGGCGATCTTAAATTTAGGTTTTCACTAATAATTTCTTCAACCCAAGGACCAGCTGCATTTACTAAAGCTCTTGCACGTATTTGATAAGACTCAGCTCCACTTTGTAGTTCCAAGTGCCACAGTTCTTGTTCTTGATAAGCCTTCACACATCGTGTTCGTGTCACGACTTTGGCACCCTGCTCTTTAGCTTGGAGCGCATTTAATACAACAAGACGTGCGTCATCTACAGTACAGTCAGAATATTCAAAGCCACGCGTTATAGCTGGTTTTAAGGGACTATCTTCTTTGAAATAAATAAGATTTGAACCTAATAATTTTTCTCGTTTTCCCAAATGATCATAAAAAAATAGGCCCGCTCGAATTAACCACGCAGGACGTAAATGCGGTCGATGAGGCATAATAAAACGCATTGGTGCAATAATATGTGGCGCTTTAGCCAACAACACTTCTCTCTCTGCTAATGCTTCTCTGACCAGTCTAAATTCTTTATGTTCTAAATAACGTAGACCTCCATGAATTAATTTACTGCTAGCAGATGAGGTGTGACTGGCTAAATCATCCTTTTCACATAAAAATACCGATAATCCACGGCCTACTGCATCATTAGCAATACCGACACCATTAATACCGCCACCAATTACGGCAATATCATATACTTTTGAATAATCATTAGATTGTATTGTCATTTCTCATATTCTTTTTATTGTTGATCTTATAAAAATTAAAACATCAAATTGATGAAACAACAATCTAAAAAGTAGAATAATCAAATTTGAATTAGCAAACCTTTAGCCATTAATTGATTACTCTACAATTTAATTAATTTAAGAAAAAATCAATCCTCAGCCCAATTTTGACTACGCTTAACCGCCTTAAGCCAACCTTTATAAATCAGCTCAGATTGTTCAGCAGACATTTTTGGCTCAAATACCTTTTCTATGGCAGATTTATTTCTTAACTCATGAAGATCCTGCCAAAAACCCGTCGCCAAACCTGCAAGGAAAGCTGCACCCAAAGCAGTTGTTTCTTTCATTATTGGGCGTTCTACTGGTGTTGCTAAAATATCGGCTTGGAATTGCATCAAGAAATTATTTTCCGTTACTCCCCCATCAACTCGAAGTGTGCGAAGCTCTTCTTCTGCATCTTGCTGCATAGCATCAAGTACATCTCTTGTCTGGTAAGCAATGGACTCTAAAGTTGCACGAATAATATGTTCAATACTGGCACCACGTGTCAGCCCAAAAATTGCCCCTCGAGCTGTCGGGTCCCAATATGGTGCACCTAATCCAGTAAAAGCAGGAACCACATATACACCATTACTGTCTTTTACACGTGTTGCATAAAGCTCTGAGTCTTTAGCGTTCTTAATGACCTTTAACTCATCACGTAGCCACTGTACACAAGAACCACCATTAAACACGGCGCCCTCTAAAGCATAGTTCACCTCACCGCTTGCACCACATGCAATAGTTGTGAGTAATCCATGCTCTGATCGGACAATCTTTTTCCCCGTGTTCATTAAAAGAAAACAACCAGTACCGTAAGTATTTTTAGCCTGTCCTGACTCAACACACATTTGACCAAAAAGCGCAGCTTGTTGATCACCTGCAATTCCCGCAATTGGGATCCCTACTTCTTGCCCACTAATAGTATGTGTATATCCATAAACCTCAGATGAACTACGAACTTCAGGTAACATTGCTCTAGGAATATCTAAGGCCTGTAAAAGCTTTTCATCCCACTCAAGCTTTTCGATATCAAACAGCATGGTTCGTGAAGCATTGGTAAAATCAGTGACGTGAACAGCGCCATTGGTTAGTTTCCAAATGAGCCACGTGTCCACCGTACCAAACAACAACTCTCCCCGCTCAGCACGCTCACGACTTCCTTCAACGTGATCTAAAATCCATTTAATTTTTGTGGCCGAAAAATAAGGATCAATGACTAAACCCGTTGTTTTACGGATATATTCTTGCCAACCTGCTTTATGCAATTGATTACATATTTCAGTCGTCTGTCGACTTTGCCAAACAATCGCATTGTAAATCGGCTTGCCTGTTTTTTTGTCCCAAACAACTGTGGTTTCGCGCTGGTTTGTGATCCCAATTGCCGCAACTTGTTCGCTCTTAATGCCAGCTTGAGCCAATGCCTCTACCCATACCGCACTTTGTGTTGCCCAAATTTCCATAGGGTCATGCTCAACCCAACCCGGCTGAGGATATATTTGGGTAAATTCTTTTTGAGCAATACTCACAACGTTCGCATCATGGTCTAAAACAATTGCTCTTGAGCTTGTTGTTCCCTGATCAAAAGCAACAATATATTTTTTCGGGCAATTTGACATCTGAATGTCCCTTTCATTATCCACACACATCTAGTCCACAATGCTAAGACATCATGCCTAACTGTATTTATTTAAAATTTTCTTTGGAATATATCATTATTTTTAAGAGATATAGGTTTTCTTCGTCCAAACATTACTCATTCTTTATCAGTTTTTACTACTTGGAAAAAATAATAGGCCAAAGATCCGAATAAGATCATCAAAATGAACTGATCGGCCAATTTGAAATCACATAAATATTCAACTTATTCCTTTGCTTAAATAATAAACATTGTTTTACAGACATAAAAAAAATAAAGTGAAATACTCCTCTAGATAACATGTAAAAACGGAATAAATCTTCTCTTTTTTTAGCATTCAACCCAAGCGAAACATGGAGCGACTCATGGTTGATCAACCTTCTACCGCAATACCTCCACATTCTAATTTAGATACAAAAACTCGTCTAAAATCAATTTTGGGCGGTTCTGCCGGTAACCTTGTCGAATGGTACGACTGGTATGTATATGCCGCATTTACGCTCTATTTTGCTCATGCCTTTTTCCCAAAAGGAAGTCAAACTGCTCAACTTCTTCAAGCAGCTGCAATTTTCGCAGTAGGTTTCCTTATGCGTCCCATCGGCGCATGGATTATGGGGATTTATTCAGACCGTAAAGGACGTAAAGCGGGTCTTACACTTTCCGTTACTTTAATGTGTGTTGGCTCTCTACTCATTGCAGTTACACCATCTTATGAAAGCATTGGTGTATTCGCCCCATTACTACTGGTTGTTGCACGTTTAATTCAAGGCTTAAGCGTAGGCGGTGAATATGGTGCAAGCGCCACTTATTTAAGTGAGATGGCAGAAAAAGACCGACGTGGTTTCTTCTCAAGCTTTCAATATGTCACTTTAATTGCCGGACAGCTCACTGCCTTGTGTGTACTTCTCATTTTACAAATGGTACTAACAGAGCAGCAATTACATGACTGGGGATGGCGTGTTCCATTTTTCATCGGGGCTCTTTTAGCAATTGTTGTGTTCCGTATTCGCCGCGGTTTAATGGAAACCCAATCTTTTAAAAATGCACAAGCAGAAACAGACCAACCAAAATCAGGCATGTTTGCTTTATTTAAGCATTACCCAAAAGAAGCATTCACCGTATTATTTTTAACTGCTGGTGGTACTTTAGCTTTTTATACTTACACCACCTATTTACAGAAATATTTAGTGAATACTTCTGGTTTTACCAAACCTGAAGCTACTCAAATTACCACTTTAGCCCTATTCATCTTTATGTGCTTACAGCCACTGGCAGGTGCATTATCGGATCGAATTGGCCGTAAACCGCTTATGATTGCATTCGGGGTAACAGGTGTTTTATTCACCTATATTTTGTTTGATGCACTCGCAAACACGCATAACTACTGGACAGCATTCTGGTTATGTTTAGGTGGGCTTGTAATGGTTACCGGCTACACCTCAATTAACGCTGTCGTAAAAGCCGAACTTTTCCCTGCACATATTCGAGCTTTGGGGGTCGCGTTACCTTATGCAATTGCCAATACTTTATTCGGTGGCACAGCCGAGTTTTTCGCGTTAAGTTTCAAAGAAGCTGGTCATGAATCATGGTTCTTTATTTATGTCAGTATTATGATTTTCATTTCATTACTGATCTATATATTTATGAAAGACACCAAGCATCATTCAAAAATTAAAGAGCATTAATATTTTACAATTAGAGCCAATATTGTCATTCAATATTGGCTCTAACCAAGCGAATAAGCACAAACAACACTTCTATTTTATGAGATACTTCATATAAGAAAATAAGGACGATACTGATGAATAAAAGTATTTTATGTTTGGCATTAAGTAGTATGTTTATTTTAACTGCTTGCCAGACTACACCTCGCCAATATAATGGTTCAACTGGCTATCAGATTGAAAACCAAACTAAAACTTCAGCGACTTTAGCTTATACTTTAGCTGGTCGTAGTAACCAGCAACTTGATGAGCGTAAATTACAACGTGCTTGTCAGAATGTGTTAGGTGCTCAGAAAGTTTATAAATTATCAATTTTAAGTATCAACGAAATTCCAAACCCAGCTAAAGATGAGCAGTATGGAATTAAACTTGGTGAAACTCGTGCTTCTTTTGGTTTATCAAACACACCTAGTTTAAATAATGGTGAAGACTATGCGACTCGCCAAGCACTTGAAGCTCGCCCAAGCACGTTAAAAGTGGTTCGTTATACTTGTTCATAATATAAAAAAAGACGCTGTTCTTTTACAGCGTCTTATAAAAACTTACGTTTCTAAATTCTCTTGCTTCATCCAGATCTGGCCACGTAGTAGCACTTCTTTCTTCAATTTTTTCATATTTTGGATGACTAAAATTTTTAACTCGGCTATCTGCTACCCAAACTTCTGGTGCAAACTTTAAAAACTCATCTAAAAAGAAACGATTACATTGGTCATATAAAACATCGGCAGCCAATAAAACATCGACTTGTTCAGCTTTATATAAATCGTCCAGATATTCGAGCTCTACTCCATTAAGCAATCCATTTTCACGGCAAGCATTTAGGCTAACCTGATCAATGTCACAGCAGATTACTCGTTTTGCTCCAGCCATTTTCGCAGCAATAGCAACTACACCTGAACCCGCGCCAAAATCTAATACCACTTTGTCTTTAACATGATGCGGCTCTGCAAGTATCCACTGCGCCATCGCCAGACCAGATGCCCAACAGAAAATCCAATATGGCGTGTCATTCCAAATACGACGAATAACTTCATCGTCTAAACGATCAGTTGGGAAAACAGGTGGAATCAACCATAAAGAGATTGGTGTTTCAGGCAACTGTTGTGCCATTAATTCACAGTGAGGAATCACTTCATGTAAGGCTTGAAGTAAATGTTCTGGGGCTTTGGGCAATTGAAAGGTGCAGCTCATAAATAAGCTCAACAATTTATAATTACTATTTGATTAACCACATTGCGAGCAAGACTAAAACTACGGCTTATAACATGATAGCCTTTAGTTACTAAAAAATACGTTAGTTCAATTCAACTGTATTAATTACAGCAACGGTTTTGGTCTTGCATAGCTTCGCTACTCATCCCGAAAGAAAAGTAGCATACGAGGTCCTAACATTTGCATTAAATGCTAGGACGCCATCATGAATAAATTAACCTAAAGCTTTTTCAGCAGCTTCTACAGTTTGACGAATCAAAGTTGTGATTGTCATTGGACCAACACCACCCGGTACTGGTGTATAAGCAGAAGCGATTTCTTCAATACCTTGTAATTGAATATCGCCAACACCGCCACCATCACGTGGATGGAAACCAGCGTCTACAACAACTGCACCTTGTTTAATCCAGTCTTTTTGAATAAGTTCAGCTTTACCTACAGCACCAACAATAATGTCAGCTTGTTTCACAAGCTCAGGTAAGTTTTGTGTACGTGAATGACAAATCGTTACCGTCGCATTTGCTTGCAACAACATCATTGCCATTGGTTTACCTAAAATTGCTGAACGACCAACTACAACCGCGTGTTTGCCAGCAATTTCGATATTGTTTTCTTTAAGAATCGTCATAATGCCAGCAGGAGTTGCTGAACCATACGCAGCTTCACCCATTGCCATACGGCCAAAACCAAGGCAGGTTACGCCATCGACATCTTTCGCTAATGAGATCGCATCAAAACACGCACGCTCATCAATTTGTGCAGGAACTGGATGTTGTAAAAGAATACCGTGAACATCTGGATTGACATTAAGCTTTTCAATTTCAGCTAATAATTGTTCTGTTGTCGTTTCTTGTGGTAATTCGATTTTTAATGAATCCATACCTACGCGGCGGCAGGCATTACCTTTCATACGTACATAAGTTGCAGATGCACCATCATCCCCAACTAAAATAGTCGCCAAAATCGGGGTACGACCTGTTTTCGCTTTTAAAGCTTCAACACGTACCAACAAATTTTCTTCAATTTGCTTTGCTAATGCACGACCGTCTAAAACCAATGCCACAGCACATCTCCAAGGTAGACATGAATTTAATGTGCTAATAATACATGATAATTTCGACAATTTTATTCTAGATGCTGTTTTTATGTGCATCTTCGCTCAAAACAGTATTGTTTTTTCTGTAAAGGTTGCTAATATGTGCATCACCAAATGTAGGCGGGGTGGCAGAGTGGTCATGCAGCGGACTGCAACTCCGTGGACGCCGGTTCGATTCCGACCTCCGCCTCCAAATTTGGTAAAGCCCGGGTGGTGAAATAGGTAGACACAGGGGATTTAAAATCCCCCGCCCTCAAAGCGTGCCGGTTCGAGTCCGGCCCCGGGCACCATCTTCAAGTACTGAATATGGTGTCATAAAGAATCCAGCGTAAGCTGGTTTTTTTATGTCTAAAAAAAGGGCTACTATGTAACCCTCTATTTTTCTAAAATTTTAAGCCGTCTTTTGACCTTGTTTTAACGGCATCAAATTCAGATCCAATACAATATCATTTTGTCTACTTGAATCGATTTGATATTCAGCATTTTTAATAGAATCTAAAAATACCCATTCCGAGTGAACTTGTGCCTGATCCAAAGTAACTAGCAAGTATCCTCGTTGGTTTAAATTACAATAGGCCAATTCATCAATTAATGTAGTAAATGCAAATTCAAACTGCTGTAACTGTGCCAAAGGAATACTTAAATATTTTTCCAAACCAGGAGATGATACAGAGCTCGTCGCAAGTTCAACTCCAACATATTTTCCTTTTTGACTATACAAGTAAGATGCCCATGCATTATGCGTATCTCCTGCTAGTACAATCATCTTTTTATTAAACTCTGCCAATTTATCGTATACAAACTCTCTCTCAGCATAGTAACCATCCCAAGCATCCAGATTGTAAGGTGCCACCGTCATAATCCTTGCTTTTTCTTGAGCTGTTAATGTTGGATCATTTTGTTGTAAACGAAGTTTTAAAGTGACCAACTCGGTAATTTGTGCGTTCATCTTAGCGAGTGCTTCAGATGAAGTTCCTCCTGAATTAATTTGCCCTAACGATGCCAATAACTCAGCTGGAATCCACATTTTACTCATTAAGACTTGTTGCCCTACTACATTCCATGTTGCTGTAGATTGCTTTAATTTATCGACCAACCAATCTCTTTGCGTATATCCCATTAAAGTACGCGCCGGATTTGTTAAATCTGCTTGAAATTTTGCAATATCCAAGCCCGAGGCTGTCATGTAGTCTTTATATTCAAGCTGCTTATCACGCGCGATAATACGCGTATCTAGCATGGTTAATTGAACAAGTGAGCCAAAGTTAAACTGGCGATAAATATTTAAATGGTCCGTACTAGAAACTGGACGAATCGGCATCCATTCAAAATAAGCTTGCAGAGCAGCTAATTTACGATCCGAGAAAGGTCCTTCGTTACTTTGATGGTTTTCTGCACCATCACGCCACGCATCGTTCGCCAACTCATGATCATCCCAAATTACAATGAAAGGATGGCGCTGATGAGCTGCCTGTAAATCTTTATCCTGACGATAAAGTGCATAGCGTTTGCGATAATCATCTAATTTAATAATTTCTTTATTGTTGTCAGCAGGTAACGTACGACCTAGTTTTGCAGCATCCTCTGTCGCATAGCCATCTGCCCCATATTCATAAATATAGTCACCCAAATGAATAATGACATCGACATTCTGCTTTGCCATTTCACGATAAACATAAAAGTAACCCGCAGGATAGTTCGAGCAAGAACATACTGCAAAGCTTACTTTATTGGTCGATGTTGGTAATGTTTTCGTCTGCCCTACTGGTGAGACCTTACTACCAAACTTAAAACGGTAGTAGTACACCGTATCTGCTTGCAAACCAGTTGCATCAACTTTCACTGTAAAGTCATCAGTCTTGCTTGTTTCAACCATTCCCGTCTTTAAATTTTGTTTAAACTGATTATCGGTTGAAATTTCCCACACAACTTTTAAGCGCACTCCTAAGTCTGTAGGTGTTACACGTGTCCATAAGATGACTTTATCTTGCAAGGGGTCTCCACTTGCGACACCATGAAGAAAATCTGCTTGTATTTGCGGACTATCATCATCGGAACCGTCGTTGCAACCTGTAAAAGCAACAGGCATAGATAAAGCCCCAAAACCGAGTAGACTTTTTTGAATTAATTCTCGGCGTGAAATTTTCTCTGACATAAAATTCTCTAAGTTTTAAGCAATGAGTGCTTTAAACTTAAGTACATAAGATGAACAGCTGATCTCAGTTTGATGAACAAATCATGACAAAAATTGATTAATTTATATAAATACAAACAAGAACTGATTGAAAATAAAGCAAACTCTCTGATTTTCTCTTGCCAATCGCGCACTTGTCCTCTATTATTGCGCTCATGCCCGGGTGGTGAAATAGGTAGACACAGGGGATTTAAAATCCCCCGCCCTCAAAGCGTGCCGGTTCGAGTCCGGCCCCGGGCACCATTTTCAACTATTGAATTTGGTGCTACAAAGAATCCAGCGTAAGCTGGTTTTTTTATGCCTGTTAAAAATGACACTTACGATAAGAATATTAATATTTATAAACACATTACTCTTTATATCCATTGCAAATGCTGGAGATATTTTTAACGGCACAATCTCATTCAAAAATAATTAGTGGCATTTTATACGCTGTTTTATTACTCAAGATGATTATTTAATTGAAACATCCCAAGACGTAATCACTCAATTAAAAGCATTACAGCAGCATGAAAAAAACTATTGGATAAGCGTAGTAGCAGATGTAAATAAACAGCGGAATGGAAATTTAACTTTAGAAGTTGAGAAAGTAATTGATGTTCATCTCGGAACATCATGTCATTTATTAGATGCGATCAAAAATTTTGAGAATCGAGAGTAATTACCACTCTCGATTCATAACCAGCTCTTCCATTTCAAGATCTAAAAATCCTGCATCCTGTACCACCATCATCATTGCCTCAGCAATATAATCAGCAGCACTATCATCAAGCGATGAATCCAGATCTTCAAACTGCGGTTTCATTTCATTAATTTCATTTACAGTCTGATGAGCATATCGATAAACATCTTGATCGGCTAAAGCAGGCTTTTGAACTTTTTTGGCAAATTGTTCAATTAACTGCTTAAGTTCAGCGACCAAAATATCTGGATAATATTCATCATCAAACATCGGGAGAAGTAGGTCTTCGAACATACAAAAGATTACACAACAGCAAAAACTTGCCGCTTATAACATATTTTCACAAAAATCACGAGATTTTTACCCGACTCACTCTTCCACTTTATTTAAATAGACAATGATCTAGTCTACTTTTCCAAAATTACATTTCAAGCTTGTTGCATAGCCTGCCAAACTAAAACAGCCTCATGCATCGCTTTCACATCATGTGCTCTTACAATGGACGCCCCTTGCTGAATACTTAACAAATGCCCAGTAACGCTTCCTACAGCACGCTGATCAGCCGCAGCTCCTTTTAAAGCCTCCCCGATAAACCTTTTACGAGAAAGACCAGATAAAATTGGATAGCCCAATTCATTAAGTTTCCAAAATTCTTTTAATAGTTTTAAATTTTGCTGAGCATTTTTTGCAAAACCAAATCCAGGGTCAACAATAATATTATGCTTTTTTACCCCGGCAGCCAAAGCCTCATCAATGCGTTGTTGCAGCTCTTGCATCACATCAAGTGTTACATCAGTGTACTGATCCAACTGATTCATTGTGGTTGGTTCACCACGCATATGCATAATCACTACAGGGATATCTAACTCTACAGCAGTTCCTAAAGCATTCGGACGTGTCAAGGCACGAACATCATTCCAAATATGCGCCCCTGCTGCTTTTGCTGCACGAATAACTTCTGGCTGGCTCGTATCAATCGATAAAATAACATTATGATGAGATAAAGCTTCAACGACAGGCACCACACGGCGTACTTCTTCTTCTACTGCGACTTCCGAAGCACCAGGTCGGGTAGACTCCCCCCCAATATCAATAATAGTAGCGCCTTGTTCAATCATATTAAGCGCGTAGCCAACCGCTTGGTCTAATTGGTTATGTTTACCACCATCGCTAAAAGAATCTGGGGTGACATTTAAAATACCCATAACATGTGGCTGAGATAAATCTAATTGAAGCTGCCCACACTGTAAAATCTGCTTGGGTAAAGATATTAACTGCATAAAAAGCTCCGGTTAAAAACAGCGATTATTTTAGCAAGACTATACGTTACATGCTGTTGATTTCTTTTCAGCTTTACCCAGTTTTAATACAAATAAAAAAAAGCCACATGACTGTGGCTTTTTCATTATTTAACTTAATTCATCGCTGGTAATGGCGGTGGAGTAGATGGGCCATCTTTCGGTGGTTCAAATGCCGATACCGGATTTTCAGCAATATAAACTTTAGGTGGTTGAGGCTCGCGTCCTTCCATGATGTCACGGATTTGCTCACGATCAATGGTTTCCCATTCCATCAAAGCTTTAACCATTGCATGTGCGATATCTTTATTGTTTTCCAAGATATCACGAGCAACTTTATACTGTTCATCTAAAATACGGCGTACTTCCTGATCAACCTGTTGTTGAGTAGCTTCAGAAATTGTACGGCTACCTACGTTACCAAAGAATCCATTTTGGTTTTCATCTTCGTAAACCATAACACCCATTTTGTCAGACATACCGTACTTCGTTACCATCGCACGTGCCATTTTCGTAGCACGCTCAAAGTCATTTGAAGCACCAGTCGATTGCTGTTGAATAAAGACTTCTTCGGCAATACGGCCACCAAACAAAATTGCAATTTCATTTAACATTTTGTCTTTATAGTGGCTAATCTGATCTTGTTCAGGTAACTGCCAAGTTACACCTAAAGCCCAACCACGCGGCATAATCGTTACCTTATGCACAGGGTCAGTACCCGGTAAAATCTCAGCAACAATTGCGTGCCCAGCTTCATGGTAAGCAGTTGCACGACGTTCTTCTTCGCGTAAAACCATTGATTTACGTTCTGGACCCATATAGATCTTATCTTTTGCATCTTCAAAGTCATGCATATCGACAGTGTTCTTATTACGGCGAGCAGCAAACAAAGCGGCTTCATTTACCAGGTTCGCCAACTGAGCACCAGAGAAACCAGGTGTACCACGAGATAAAACTTTAACGTCTACGCCAGTGACTGAAGGTAACTTTTTCAAATGTACATTCAGGATTTGTTCACGACCACGGATGTCAGGTAAACCGACCATAACTTGACGGTCAAAACGGCCTGGACGTAATAACGCTTTATCTAATACGTCAACACGGTTTGTTGCAGCAATAACGATTACGCCTTCATTACCTTCAAAACCATCCATCTCTACAAGCATTTGGTTTAAGGTTTGCTCACGTTCATCGTGTCCACCACCTGTACCCGAACCACGGTGACGACCTACTGCATCAATCTCATCGATAAAGATGATACATGGTGCATGACGTTTTGCTTGTTCAAACATGTCACGGACACGGGACGCACCCACACCCACGAACATCTCAACAAAGTCAGAACCAGAAATGCTGAAGAATGGAACTTTTGCTTCACCAGCAATTGCTTTAGCTAATAACGTTTTACCAGTACCTGGAGGACCAACCATAAGTACGCCACGTGGAATCGTAGCGCCCAAGCGTTTGAATTTTGCAGGATCTTTTAAGAAATCTACAATTTCCACAACTTCTTGTTTCGCTTCATCACAACCGGCAACATCAGCAAAAGTCACTTTGATTTGGTCTTCGGAAAGCATTTTTGCTTTCGATTTACCAAAACTCATCGGACCATTTTTACCGCCTGCACCACCACCCATGTTACGCATAAAGAACATGAATAACAGAATGATTAACAGTACAGGGAAACTAGCAATGAGAAGTTGCATCAAAATGCCTTGACGTTGTGGTGCTGTGCCCTCTACAACAACATTTTGCTTATTTAAGCTTGGCATAAGTTCAGTGTCTTCAACTTGCGGACGAACAGTTTCAAACTGAGATCCGTTAGTTTTTTCACCACTAATATTTAAACCGTCAATCGTGACTTGCTTAATTTGGCCAGCATTCACCGCTGCAACAAAATCTGAATATTTCATTGCAGTAGGCTTATTGCGGTCACTGATATTACTGAAAATTAAAATCAGAACACCCAGTATTATTAGCCACAATACGGCATTCTTGAAGTAATCGCTCAAAGCTTTATTCCCATATCGATCTAATTTGATCATGCCCAATCTTGGCCGATCGTCTTAAAAACAGCAATTGTCTTGCTTGCGGATAACCTAAAAGATACAAAATGCACAATTTTTAGGAGCTTGGCAAGTAAACTTTATTGCAATGCTTTCTTACGCCCTTGTCCAACCAAAAAAACTTCTTTAGATCGTGCCCGAGAAGCTGCTGGTTTTGCTGTTTTTAACACATCAAAACTATCAACGACTTGTTTACGAAACTCATCAAATCCTGCGCCTTGGAACACTTTAACAACAAACTGTCCATTGGGACCCAAAACTTTCTGAGCAAAGTCTAAAGCAAGTTCACACAAGTAAATCTGTCTAGGTTGATCAACAGCCCTATTACCTGATGTATTGGGGGCCATATCAGAAATTACAATGTCTACTTGTCTTCCGTTTAAAATATTTAACAATTTTTCAAATACAGCTTCTTCTCTGAAGTCGCCTTGTAAGAAAGTGACATCCGGCAAAGCATCCATAGGCAAAATATCGGAAGCAATAACTAAACCCTTGCTACCAACAAGTTTCCCAGCAATTTGCGACCAACTCCCAGGAGCTGCTCCCAAATCAACCACTGTCATGCCTGGCTTGATCAACTTATATTTTTCTTGAATTTCAAGAAGTTTATATGCTGCTCGTGCACGATATCCTTCCTTTTGTGCTTTTTTTACAAAAGGATCGTCTAGATGTTCCCTCATCCACGCACGACTACTTTTAGACAATTTTTGGTTTGTGATGCGTGTTGCCATAACTCACTAAATATCAAAAAAACTTCTGATTGTTCATTGTACGTGAAAATTACTCTCATTACAGTACGGATGTAACCTAATCTCAATAACTTTTACAGTTTTTTTCCAATAATGTTGATCGATTATTTATACAGTTTTTCGTACATTTGATTTTAAGTTTTTTGCTATACTAAGTCGTTTTTAAAATCAGGTATTTTTAATGGCCGCTTTATCTATTCATGAACGTAAACGTTTACGTCAAATTGGTCACGTGCTTAATCCGGTTGTCATGATTGGTGGACAAGGCTTAACAGATGCTGTAATCGAAGAAACTCTTCGTGCTTTAAATGATCATGAACTCATCAAAGTAAAAATTGCTGGTGAAGACCGCGAAGCTCGTGCAGCTGTAATTGATGCAATTGTAGAAGCGACTGGTGCTGAAGCTGTGCAAAAAATCGGTAAAATCGTTTTACTCTACAAAAAAGCAGCTAAGCAAAACCAACATTTATCTAACCTCGTTCGTCACGCTCACTTAGCAAACTAACTTATTGACTACTTATGGCAAGTTACGAACTTTCAGCTTTTGATCGTTTTCATGCTGTTTCTGTTGTTGGCGCAATTGAACAGCAAGCCCCGCATACATTAAATGTGGGTTTTTGGATTCGTGATCCAAACCAACTTATTATCTGGCCCCAAGAAGTCGCGGCTCATCCTCGTCAAGATTTTTTGTGGGAAGAGACTTGTTTTGAAATTTTTATCGGCGTGCATGATGAAGATTTCTACCGGGAAATTAACCTTTCCCCTTCTCAAGCATGGCAGACCTACCAGTTTGAAGAATATCGATATCCAGAAAGCATGCCTCCCCTCGTTGCTTACGATATTGAACTAAATCATCTCAAACGTACCCATTATGGTTTAAATGTAAGTCTTGATTTAGGCCAGTTTATGCAGCAGTACAGTTTGAAATGGGCAAATCTTTATTTAGGTTTAACTGCTGTTTTAAAAACAAAAGATGGTATGCAGTACTATGCAATGCAGCATAGTGGAAAAAATGCTGATTTTCACAATAAACGTGATTGGCTGCATCAGTTTTAAAAAATAAAAAAGCGAGAAATTAATTCTCGCTTTTTTATTGAATTTTAATCTTAAATCTTTAGTGGTCTCTTGCTTTGTTCCAAGCCTCAACCGCATTATTTTTAGTGCGCTTTAAGCTCTCACTTAAAGAGTCTTTATGTTTTAAAGAAATTTGACTAATGTCACCCTTAAGTTCTTTAGTCACTTTCGTTAAATCTTCAATTAATGCATTAATTTCAGCTTTCAATGTATTTTTCAATTCATTCAGTCCTTCTTGAGAAGTATTGAACTGAGCTTTAATCACATCAAGACGTTGCAAAATATCTTGTTTAATCTGAGCAAACTGGTTTTGAATGTTCTGATTCAACTCTTGAGTTTCAGCCTCAATTTTTTCTTCAGTCTCGCTAATTACAGCTTTGACGTGTTCTTGAGTTTCTGCAATAGCTTCTTTAACTTGCGAAGTTGCTTCATGAGCGACTTCTTTCACCTGTTCTGTTTTTTCAGTTACAACTTCTTTTACCTGTGTTGCTTTAGTACTCACTGCTTTTTTAGCTCGAGTTGTTGTTTTCGCTACAGCTTCTTTTGCTTCAGTTACTTCAGTCTTAACCGACTCTGCTACAGACGAAGCATTCTCAGCTATATCTTTTGAAACTTGATTATTGCTCATGCTATTTCCTCATATTGTTTATTTTTTAACTAGCATTACAATAAGTGGAATTGACTTATTTCAGCCACCAGATTGTTAGACAATTTGCTAAAAGTATCAATTTCAGACAAGCGGATGAATTTTTTTGCAAAAAGCAAGCAAGGAATTATATTTTTTAATAGAAAATAAATAGACTTTTTAGGGTTCCATGCGTATAATGCGCTGTTAAGTTACAAGCGGGCAGACCGATAGGGAGGGGCATGTTTTTTTAGAACATCGCCTATCTTTTTTAGGTCTACTCGCTTTTTTACAGCCGAAATTCAGGAGCTTTGGTTTGAGCACCCCCGCCATTTTAGCCCTCGCAGATGGAACGATCTTTAAAGGAACGTCAATCGGCGCAACGGGAAGTACGACTGGAGAAGTCGTTTTTAACACAGCCATGACAGGCTATCAAGAAATTTTGACTGACCCAAGTTATGCACAACAAATTGTGACATTAACTTACCCTCATATTGGTAACACTGGTTGCAACGAAGAAGACGTTGAATCTGGTCGTATCCATAAAGTATGGGCGAATGGTTTAATTATTCGTGACCTTCCACTACTACACAGTAACTTTCGTTCTGAGCAGTCGTTAGGTGAATATTTGCAGGCGCACAATGTTGTTGCAATTGCTGATATTGATACACGTAAACTCACTCGTATCTTACGTGACAAAGGTGCACAAAATGGTTGCATCCTTGCTGGCGAAAATATTACTGAAGAAGAAGCGATTGCTAAAGCTCGCGCTTTTGGTGGTTTAAATGGTTTAGACCTTGCCAAAGAGTGCTGTGATCCTACAGGTTTTGAATGGTCTGAAGGTTCATGGGTATTAGGTAAGGGCTTTACTCAACCTGAGTTAAAATACCATGTGGTTGCATACGATTATGGTGTCAAAACCAACATCTTGCGTATGCTTGCAGACCGCGGTTGCAAACTTACAGTTGTTCCTGCTGAAACTCCGGCTGAAAAAGTATTAGCACTTAATCCAGATGGCGTATTCCTTTCAAACGGTCCTGGCGACCCAGCGGCTTGTGACTACGCAATCGAAGCTGTAAAAACTATTGTTGAAACCACAACATTACCTGTATTTGGTATCTGTTTAGGACACCAAATCTTGGCACTCGCTTCTGGTGCAAAAACTGTAAAAATGAATCATGGTCACCACGGTGCAAACCATCCTGTACAAAATCTTGAAAACGGTACAGTGATGATCACCTCTCAAAACCATGGTTTTGCTGTAGATGCAGAGACATTACCGGCTAACTTAAAAGCAACGCATAAATCATTGTTCGATGGCACCTTACAAGGTATCCACCGTACTGACAAACCAGCTTTCAGCTTCCAAGGTCACCCTGAAGCAAGTCCTGGTCCACATGATTGTGCACCTTTGTTCGATCACTTCATCGAACTTATCGAAGCATCTAAACAGTAATTACGGAGCGAATAATGCCTAAACGTACGGATATTAAAAGCATCTTAATTATTGGTGCTGGCCCGATTGTGATTGGACAGGCATGTGAGTTTGACTACTCAGGTGCTCAAGCATGTAAAGCACTTCGTGAAGAAGGCTACCGTGTTATTTTGGTTAACTCTAACCCAGCGACCATTATGACTGACCCTTCAATGGCGGATGCAACTTACATTGAGCCAATTACTTGGCAAACTGTTGCTCAAATCATTGAAAAAGAACGTCCAGATGCAGTCCTTCCAACTATGGGTGGACAAACTGCATTGAACTGCGCACTTGCACTTGATGAAAACGGCGTATTAGCGAAATACAACGTAGAACTTATTGGGGCAACGAAAGAAGCGATTGAAAAAGCTGAAGACCGTAAACTCTTCGACATCGCTATGCGCAAAATCGGTTTGGAATGTCCAAAAGCTGCTATTGCTGAAACCATGGAAGAAGCATTGGAAATCCAAGCTCGCTTTGGTTTCCCAGTAATTATCCGTCCATCATTTACAATGGGTGGTTCAGGCGGCGGTATTGCATATAACCGTGAAGAATTCCTTGAAATTTGTGAACGCGGTTTCGACCTCTCTCCTACTCACCAATTATTGATTGATGAATCTTTAATTGGCTGGAAAGAATACGAAATGGAAGTTGTTCGTGACAAAAACGACAACTGTATTATCGTATGTGCGATCGAAAACTTTGACCCAATGGGTGTTCACACAGGTGACTCAATCACTGTAGCACCAGCTCAAACATTAACTGACAAAGAATACCAATTGATGCGTAATGCTTCAGTTGCGGTTCTTCGTGAAATTGGTGTTGAGACAGGTGGTTCTAACGTTCAGTTCGGTATTAACCCGAAAGACGGCCGTATGGTTGTGATCGAGATGAACCCTCGTGTATCTCGTTCGTCTGCTCTTGCTTCTAAAGCAACTGGTTTCCCGATTGCAAAAATTGCTGCGAAACTAGCTGTTGGTTATACCCTTGATGAATTGAAAAATGACATCACTGGCGGCGTAACTCCTGCGAGCTTTGAACCATCAATCGACTATGTTGTAACGAAGATTCCTCGTTTTAACTTCGAGAAATTCCCACAAGCAGAACCAGTTCTTACCACTCAGATGAAATCTGTTGGTGAAGTCATGGCAATTGGCCGTAACTTCCAAGAATCTGTACAAAAAGCATTACGTGGTCTTGAAGTTGGTGTAAGCGGTTTCGATGAAAAAATCGAAGCTGGTGCAACAAATGTAAAAGAAACCATTTTAAAAGAGCTTAAAGTTCCGGGTCCTGAGCGTATTTGGTACGTAGCAGATGCATTCCGTCATGGCTTCTCTTTAGATGACGTATTTGAAGCAACTAAGATTGACCGTTGGTTCTTGATCCAAATTCAAGATATCGTTAAGACAGAAGCTCAAGTAAAAACTTTAGGTTTTGGTGATCTAACTGCTGAAAATATCCGTTCGTTCAAACGTAAAGGTTTATCTGACCTTCGTATTGCGAACCTTATGGGTATTTCTCAAAAGCAATTCCGTAAGCAACGTTGGAACTTGGGTGTTTATCCAGTTTACAAACGTGTTGATACATGTGCTGCCGAGTTTGAATCTGGTACAGCATATATGTATTCAACTTACGATGAAGAGTGCGAAGCAAATCCATCAAACCGTGACAAGATCATGGTAATTGGTGGTGGTCCAAACCGTATTGGTCAAGGTATCGAATTTGACTACTGCTGTGTACACGCTGCTTTAGCAATGCGTGAAGACGGTTATGAAACAATCATGGTGAACTGTAACCCTGAAACTGTTTCTACCGACTATGACACATCTGACCGTTTATACTTCGAACCTGTAACACTTGAAGATGTTCTTGAAATCGTACGTACTGAGAAGCCAAAAGGCGTAATCGTACAATACGGTGGTCAGACTCCACTTAAGTTAGCACGTGCTTTAGAAGAAGCTGGTACTCCTATTATCGGTACTTCTCCAGATGCAATTGACCGCGCAGAAGACCGTGAACGTTTCCAACAAATGATTCAACGTTTACAGCTTCGCCAACCAAACAACAGCATCGTAAAATCTGCTGAAGAAGGTATCTCTGAAGCTGCGAAAGTTGGTTATCCGTTAGTTGTTCGTCCATCTTATGTATTGGGTGGTCGCGCAATGGAAATCGTGTATAACGAAGATGAACTTAAACGTTACCTTCGTGAAGCGGTACAGGCTTCTAATGAAGCGCCTGTTCTTCTTGACCACTTCCTTGATGATGCAACTGAAGTTGACGTTGACTGCGTATCTGACGGTAAAGATGTCGTAATCGGCGGTATCATGCAGCACATCGAACAAGCTGGTATTCACTCTGGTGACTCAGCATGTTCTATTCCTCCTTACTCTCTTTCTAAAGAAGTTCAGGATGAAATGCGTCGTCAAACAGTTGCTATGGCGAAAGAACTTGGTGTAGTTGGTTTAATGAACGTTCAGTTCGCAGTTAAAGGCGATGATATTTACGTTCTTGAAGTAAACCCACGTGCATCACGTACTGTTCCGTTCGTATCAAAATGTATTGGTGAATCTTTAGCAAAAGTAGCTGCTCGTTGTATGGCAGGTCAATCACTTGAATCTCAAGGCTTTACTAAAGAAATCATTCCAACTCACTTTGCTGTGAAGGAAGCTGTTTTCCCATTTGCTAAGTTCCAAGGCGTAGACCCAATGCTTGGGCCTGAGATGAAATCTACAGGTGAAGTAATGGGCGTTGGTAAGACATTTGGCGAAGCGTTCTATAAAGCCGTTTTAGGTTCGAATGATCGTTTACCAGGCCTACCAACTGAAGGCGAAGAAAAGATTGCTTTCTTATCTGTTCGTGAATCTGATAAGAAATATATTGCTGATATCGCTAAAAAGTTCGTGGCATATGGTTTCAAACTGGTAGCAACAGGTGGAACGTATAAAGTACTTAAAGAAGCAGGTTTGGAATGTGAACCTGTAAATAAAGTAACTGAAGGACGTCCACATATTGTTGACCGCTTGAAAAATGGTGAAATACACCTTATTGTCAACACTACTGAAGGCAAACAAGCTCAATATGATTCTGCAATGATCCGTCGTGCTGCCCTACAAGGCAAAGTGTATTACACAACGACTATCAATGGTGCAGAAGCGGTTTGCCAAGCCTTTGCTGTGAAATTGCCAATGGATGTATACCGCTTGCAAGATTTAACTGTAGGTTAATTTTTTTCCGATAAGTCCCGCCACCTTATCGGTGGCGGGATTTTTTCATTTTTTTAACTGTGTTTTCTCAACTTAAGAGGGACCGAAATGCAACGTTATCCAATGACCCCTGAAGGTAAAAGTGCCTTAGAGAAAGAATTACAACATCTGAAATCTGTTGAACGTCCACGTATTACTCAAGCGATTGCTGAGGCACGTGAACATGGGGACTTAAAAGAAAACGCAGAGTATCATGCTGCTCGTGAACAGCAAGGTTTCTGTGAAGGCCGTATCCAAGATATCGAAGGAAAATTGGGTGCTGCACAAGTCATCGATGTTAAAGACTTAGAACAAAACGGTCGTGTTGTATTCGGTGTTACGGTAACGATTGAAAACCTTGATACTGAAGAACGCAAGACTTATAAAATTGTTGGTGATGACGAAGCTGATTTTAAAATTAATAAAATCTCAGTGAACTCACCAATCGCTCGCGGCCTTTTGGGTAAAAATGAAGGTGATGAAGTAAAAATCACCACTCCTCAAGGCGAAGTTGAGTATGAAGTTGTAAGTGTAGAATATCTCTAAGATACTGCCCTTGAACCCCTCTTCCTGAGGGGTTTTTATTTAATATGGTTTAGCTCATTTTTTGGATAATAGATTATGGATACGCCTCTGATTAACACACCAGTCCGTCATTGGTGCGAATTTGAGTTTATTTCCAAAACTGTAAAAAATCCGAATATCCATATTAAAGGTAATTATTCTTACTACTCAGCCTATTGGGATCAAGGTTTTGAACGTTGTGTCGTACGCTATTTACACGACAAAGCTTCGACCCCAGACAAACCTATCGATCAGCTTTATATTGGTAATTTTGTGTGTTTTGGGGCTGAGTGCATGATTATGATGGGTGGTAATCAGCTTCATAGACCAGACTGGATTTCGACTTTCCCTTTTGATACCCGCAGTTTTTTAGCTGCTGGTGATACTATAATTGCAGATGGCTGTTGGATTGGAAGCCGTGCAATGATTATGCAAGGTGTAAAAATCGGTGAAGGTGCTGTTATTGCAACTGGAGCCGTCGTAACAAAAGACATTCCACCCTATGCAATTGTTGGTGGTGTACCAGCAACAATTATTAAATACCGTTTTCCTCCCGAGCAAATAGAGAAACTACTCGCTTTAAAGCTTTATGAATTAGATGAAAAACGAGTTTTAAAAATGCGGGAATATTTGCAAACTGATGATATTGATGCTCTAACAGTTCATATTGAAAATTTACGAGACAAATAAAATGTATTCTCAAGTTTTATTGTTTAAAATCACAAATGATTACGAGCTCGAATTTAAATCGTAAGAAAAGAAGTATAAAGTATTGAATAAATAAGCATCATTACAATAAGGAACAATCTCATGTTATATCAACATATTCTTGTACCAATTGACGGTTCTGAAACTTCTATGGTCGCTATGAAAGAAGCGATAAAACTTGGAAAAGCATTAAATAGTAAAATTACTATCGTACAGGTCATGGCACTTGATCCAATTATTGCAGATCTTTATGTGAAGACTGGTCAAACCAATGAACTAATTGAGCGGACTAGAACATACTTACTCGATATTTTAGAACAAGCCAAACAACAATTTTTACAAGAAGGGCTTACTGTAGAAACCAAATTACTTGAAGGTTTCGTTGTTCACGAAGAAATTATTCAAGCTGCACAAGAGCTTAATGCTGACCTGATTGTAATGGGCTCTCATGGCCGTACAGGTGTGCGAAAACTTGTATTAGGAAGTGTCGCACAAAAAGTTTTAGGTGAAAGTCATATTCCAGTTTTAATTGTTCGCTAAAAAAATGCCTGTCTGGCTCAATTCAGCCAGATAGGCACCTATTTTTTAAAAGGAATAACATCTTCTCTTGATTGCTCAACCGTTATCGTTTTTTTACTTTTAAAAGCATCCCAAGAATAATTTTTATAATTTAACTGCCATAAATAGTAAGATTGACCGATATCTTTAAACCTAATATTTAATGTCATCCATTTTTCATCATGGCAATGCGGTGACTTCTTATACTCTTGTTCTGAAAAACATGCCCGAATCATTTCACTCGAAGAAAAATTAATATCTTTTAATGCAACCTGATACTGCCCTTTAGGCTTAAGCTCAACAAAATCAGCATTTTCCTCAAAACGCCCTCCTCCAGAATAACCAGTAAACCATATATTTAGCACTGCTATGGCATATTCACTTTTATTAAGTGGATATAGTGCTGGAAAGATTTTGAGTCCATTAGGGCCTAAATCATCAGAGTGTGGCTCTTTATTACTATGTTCATAATTTTTAAAGTTCCACTGATTTATTACTGTGTATTGGTTATTTAGCTTTTTAACTTGAGCAATTTGCGGAGTCTCATCTATTAAATAATAAATCTGATCTTGTGTATTTTTGGATTTCCATAGCTTAGCTTCATCGCTACATTTCTGACTCAACTGCTGACAAATCGAATGTATATCTTGTGATGAAGCTTTCACATTTATAAAAGGTTGAGCTGAAATAGCCTGCTCTGCAAAACTCGATTGCACTGTTAAACCTAATAGTAATATGGCTAGACTCCGCCATTTATAATTCTGCATTTGTATTTGTTCTCTTTAATAATTTTAAGGTTGCCATGCAAACTGCTTTAAGCTCACTTTGCCATTCAACAAATAGATTCCTTCTGCTTCAAGCTTTAACTGCTGAACATTTTCACCTTTTTCATTAAATTTACTTAGGCTAATTTTACCTTGTGAGTTAATAACACGGTACCAAGGAACTTGATGATCTGCTTCAAGATGTTTAAGAACATAACCCACTAGTCTGGCGTGTTTAGGTAACCCAGCCATACGTGCTATTTGTCCGTAAGTTGCTACTTTTCCATATGGAATGAGAGCGATGACTTCTAAAATTTGTCGATGTAGTTCATACTGAGTTGTCAAAATGGAATCCATAAAAATTGACATCGTTCATATCATATAAAAATTTACTTTAAATCTCTTTAAAAGAATATGCAGAGACAATGCGATGAATATGAAAAAAACCTTGCTGATGATTACAGGGACACTTCTGTGTGTTTCTTGTACGACCCGCCCTCCTCTACAAACGCCAGATTTATCAGAGGAGCCTGCCAATAATAGACCTGTAGTTCCAGTCACTTTCGTTTTTACTACTGACAATCCTTCTGCTGCACGTTTTGATAATCTGACACAAATGCGAAAAGAAGTCCGCATCTTAAATAAATATTATTTAGATGACCAAGGAAATAAAATCTTTAATTTCAAATTAAATCGTTATATTTCTTACCAAGATTTTTCAAAAATGCACTGCGAACTTGGTAATGAAATAAACCAAGCTCGTCCTATTTCTATAGGCTCTATTCCCGCAAGTGCCAATGCATGTTTCCCTAAACGCACAGCACGTAAAGAAGTCATCATCTTTATATACGATGCATATTCAAAAAACTTAGAGTTTGATGATGTTACCAGTCGGACATTCCGTAATAACGGAAAACCTTTTATTTTATTAGACTGGAATCGTTTAAATTACAATATTCAAGCAGGTAGTATTCATGAAATGGGTCATGCTTTCGGCTTAAAACATGTATGTGCACCTAATGCTACTAAAACTACTCCGACCAATATTATGGCCAGTGCTGAATGTAAATTAGGCAGTGGTGGATTAAGAAACTTAGGCTTTACTCAAGCACAGCTTCAAACCATTTTATCTAGTTATAAACAATATACTTAAAATTTAATTTCAATATACGCCCCAAAGCTATCTTTAGTAGTAATGTAATCTTCATGGGCCAGTAAAGATGTCATATAAGTACTGGCCTTTGAGAAATCCTCAGTATCTACAGGATACGGTTGCCAAAAAGTTTTTAAGTTATTCGTATAAATTGGATAAAGTCGAAGCAAGTCCTTTGCTAGATCTAGTCTCGCTATACAGCCAAATGGCAAAGCACTTTGCTGTTCATACTCTCCATCACTATTAAACACAGCATTACCAATACCCAACACAACTGGCTTATGGTTGATGATCTGAATGGGTTGAATAGTATGAGCACCATGACCAATAATCAGGTCAGCTCCCGCCTGTGTAAGAATAGCGGCAAGTTTAATTTGCTCTTTTGTGGGAGGTTTAAAGTCGATTCCCCAATGGCAAATAACAATAATTTTATGCTTAGGATGAGTCTGTTTATAACGTACCATCTGCTCAAGTAAAACTCCATTTAAACAAGCTACTCCTCTTCGCGATCCTAATGCATAGAAATCATAGTCTAGATAAGCGGTGTCTCTATGCCAGTAACCATTAAAAATCGCATAGTGCTTATTTTCAAAAGATATTTCAAAGTAATTGTGGGCATCTTTTTGATTTAGTCCAGCACCTATATATGAAACATTCGCCTGTTCCAACTGTTGTAGTGTATAGACCAGCCCTTCATCGCCATAATCTTTCAAATGATTATTTGCCAACACCAAATAATTCAAATGAATGCTCTTAAACTCTTCTAATGTCTTTTTAGCATCGGCTTTTAGAATGAATGGCTTTTTATCTTTTAATGGTGATTGGTTTTCTAGAGAAAAGACTGCTTCAAAGTTAGCTATGTTTATGTCATTTTTACCTAAAAATGGCTGTATTTTTTCAAATGAATAGTGATATCCATATTGTTGTAGAGCATCTATTTTCCCTCTAGATTTTCGCTTTTCAGTATACATTTCACCAAAATAAGTATCTCCAAGAATATTGATGATCCCAGTCTGTGAAGTACAACTCTTCGCCTTTACGTGCTCTTCTTTGAAACAGTGATAATAAGGAACTAAATGTTCGAGACGGTGAATGTCATCTAAAAAAGAGAAAAAGCCAATGCTCTGGTTATCTTCAAGATAAGTAATATAAATTTGTCTAACTGTATATGAGATATATAAAACTGAAGTGAGTACCGGATGAGCAAGCAAAGGCGAAATGGGTTGATATACTTTATTTTTAAAGGAAAGGTTTTTAATAAAGAAAAGATTTTTTAGCTCGGCTGGATAGCTATAAATGTGCTGTACTAATAGAAAGAGTTTTTTTAATTGATGAGATGGATTTAAAGTTAAATGATAGTTTGCTGCTCTTTGAGACAAGGCCAATTGTGCTTGCTCAACGGAACCAAAAAGCATATTGCTTAAAGCATGTTTGACATCATTTGCCTGAGTAAAAATTAAGAATTGTAGGAGCTCGACAAATGTATACGTTTCATTTTTTTCTAAACCTAAATTTTGCTCACCCATTTGCTTAAGCTTTTGCTCAGATACAACATAGGTCTTATCTGCTTTGATATTTTTTTGATGAAACTGATCTAATGCATAATCAATGAGCAATAAAGTTGAGATGTCTCCATCAATTTCAAACTCCCAAACTGCATCATCAAAGTTCGTATTATCGAGAGCTGCCAATAACTTAATTTCAAAAAGAGGATCAGTCATGTCTCCTCTCCTTCGAAATCTTTTACATAGGCTATATAGCCCGATAAGTTATGTTCTTGGTCATCTATTCTTACTCTAAAGCGATCATGTCTTACATAAAAAGCATGCAATATTTTATCTGGACGAGCCATATACATCGCTATTTCTGGATAGAAAAAACCTGTAGTTTGAAACTCAGCCCGAAATGTAATGAGTTTTTTTAACTCGTGCATATATGCTTGTTCAAAAAGTTTTTGATGACCTTGCTCTTTTAAACGATTTACCATTTTATAAGCTGCCATGAGCATTTCTAACAAAGTGGCATACGTTGTTTTTCTATTTCGAATAAAAATAAAATGTTTTAAATAATTATTTAAACCAAAAATAAAATATTTTTCTTCAGGACATATTTTTGTAAGCTCATTGGTACAGTAACTTAACCAATGATCATGATATTTTTCATATCTTTTATAAATAAAATTTTCAAACATTAATTTAACGGTTTCTAATAATCTTTTATCCTGATTTATTTGATATAACCTGAGCAAAGCTAATGCTGCTTCTCCATCGTAATAAATAATTCTAAACTTTTCTTTTAAATCATAGTTTGGATAATTTAATACATGAGTAGTTAATCCATCTGAATCAACTAATTTTAAAATACCATTTGCAAGTTTCTCTGCATATTTTAAATAATCTATTTTTTGAGTAATTTCCTGATATTTCGTTAACATTAAAATAGCTGCTGCGTTTGCACCTAATTTAATTTCAAACTCCCCTTCTTTTCCATCAATCATAAAAGCAGTTGTAGAATCTTTTTCTTTATAAAAGTGAGTAAGTGCATATTGGATGGCACTCACAATTTTAGGCCAGTATTCAGGTTTATCTTGTACTTCGAAAGTTTCTAATAATGCATAAAGTGATGTGCAGTGACGTACCGTATTATAGTTGCGGATATCTCGATCGAAGGCAGGAAAATAGCCATAAATGAATTTGCCATTTTCTTGAATCTGGCTGTGTAAAAACGCGGCATTATTCTCAATGAGCTCTCTAAAATGCTGCTTCTTGTTGGTCGCAATACCTCTAATACCATTTGCATCATAACGGCTTGCTAAATTAATAAACTGTCCATTTTCATAAAAAGTTGCATAGGTATCGAAAGTCCAAATGTCTTGCAATTCTTGTAGTCTAATTTGTGGTTTAGTAGCGTTATATTTTTGCTTAATTGCATAGTTCAGATTGGTTTCATCAAAAAAGTTAGGTTTGTCATAACTTAATCCTCGGATAATGGCTTTGCCATAGATCTCTTGCTCAAGAAAAACTACCGAACATGCTTCATCAAATGCAATTCCTCTACGATAGTGATTATTGTGGAATTGATGATGAACAAGTTGTTCTATTTGACTCCAACTTTGTTTTTCTAGGTTGTACGCAACATCAATTTTTATATAGTCTGGAAGTTGATCTGGAGAAAACTGTCTATCAATAAAATCGAGTAATTGTACAGTTGCTTGTGAAAATACTGTTTTTTCGGTATGCCAGACATTACATCTTTGATCTTTAGGACCAAATGATATAAACAAAATTGTTTCTTCTGGAATGTCTGAAACATGCTGAACGAAATGTTCCAACCAAAGCTTAAGTTGTCTTTTAAAGTCTTGAAATACCGACACTCGAATTAAGTCCCTATTCGTTATTTGTTGTTCTATAAAATTTTCAATACATCATAGCATGAAGTTTTTAAAAGCTAAGTTAACGTATTGTTTAAACATAAAAAAGAGAACCCTAAGGTTCTCTTTTTTTATTTGGTTAATTATCTATTAATAGATAATTTGACCGTTGTTAAGAAGATCATTGAGTGTCAATGATGTTCTAGGTTCATCTATGTGAATCGTCAACAATTGTGTGCTTGTGTAAGTGGCACCTAAGCCATCACGGTCTACACTAATTGTGGCATTTTGTGTCGCAGCGTTATAGCTTACCGATACATACTGACCAATAGTTAAACTGTTTGGATGAGTAAGTAACAAGTTACTAATATCGATCTTGTCAGCTTGACTATCAGTTGTTGTATTACCTACATGGAAATCAGTCCATGTATCTACACCACCAACAGATGTGTTCCCCCCTGTTGGACTGTTCACGCTAGCAGCAGTCAATGTGTTGTAAATCAAGGTATCCGAGCCATTTCCAAGCGTAAATGTATCATTTACTGGTGTACTTACAGCTAGGCTATTAAACTCTGGAGCTATGTTGATGGTTAATGTGCTAGTTGACTCTGCGCCAGTGACCGATACGAGTTTGTAGTTAATCGTATCAATATCACTTGCTACGCTATCCAGAACTTTGTAACGGTACGAACCATCATTGTAGAGATACAACGTACCTTCACCTGTATTGATCGCCTGACCAGCAGCAACTTGGTAATTTCCTGGTGTAACTTCAACATATAATTGAGTACCATTTGAAGTATCTGCAACTCCACCGGTGGTATCGCCTAACAAGATATTACCGTGAATCCAATCAGACTGACCATCAGGTGTGTATTGATCTAGATGTGTAGCTTTTGTAGATACTACAGAATCTAGAGTTACAGTTCCTAAAGAGATCAGACTAGATAAACTAAATACCACTCGATAAGTGCCAGCAGATAAGTGAGATACATCAGCTGAGTATGCGGGTGCACCTAAAATCCCTGCCAAGGCTGTCGCAGAACCCGAGTAAACAGTATCTACCCATGTTCCAGCAACCAATTGCTGGATTTTATAACCAGTTGTTGGAAGAGCCGACAAGCTTAATGTTGCCGTATAGTCTAACTCTACATGAACATCACCTACCGTATTATTAGCAATAACGAATTGGTTTGAAGTCACTGTATTGCTTAGTACAGGTAATGGTGGGATGCCTGTAAAGTTACCAATAGTTACTGTGCCACTTGGTACATCAGCAACTGCATCACTCACTGGTTTCAGACTAAGAGTTGCAAGATTAGTATCAGCATTTGCTACAGGTAACGGAATTACGCCATCTGCACCAGGGTTAGCACTGTCCCAAGTGATATTTACATCTGGAGAACCAACCTGAATATGTAATGTCGCTGTATCTGTTGCTCCTGTTAATGCATCACGAATTGTGTAAGTGAATGAATCCACTTTACCAATTGCACTTGTATCAAGTGTATTTGGTGTGTAGGTATAGTGACCATTTGTAGAAATAACCAATGTACCATATGCACCGTTTATAACAGTATCTGTTCCTACTGTTTGTGGTAGAGCACCTACAACTTCAGAAGTTACAGTTGAAACCTGTGTAGTTAAGGTCGTTACATCATTCGTCAATACGTTACCATCTGCAACGATAGCGTTATTTGTAGGAGCAACTGTGTAATTAAAGTCATCTTTCACTACACTCATTGTACCTAAGATACCTATTCCTAATCCGGTGTAAACCATAAATGCTCGGTATTCACCTTGGCCTAGATCTGGAACAGTTACCCCAATACCACCACTTCCTAATAAACCAATATTAAGTAAGCCCGTACTTGTACCACCATTAATGTTGTACCAAGAACCATCCGAACCTTTTTGTTGCAATACTACTTTATAATCATTCAATAATGATACTGATAGTGCTGCACTGTATGAGAAGGTCACATCAGCTTCATGACCAGCGTCAATAGTAAAACCAACACTCGGAGTTCCTAAAACAGGTACATTGAAATTCTCTGTAATTCCTATCAGTGCTAAATAGGTTGCAGAACCTACAGCCACACCAAGGTCGCCTTGAGGAACGATATCTACAGCAGCAGAAGCCACATTATCGATTGCATCTACAGAAGTAATTGTAATGTCAGCAGGTTGTGATGGGTCACTTGTATTCCAAGTCATATCAACAGCATCACTATCAATATGGAGATACAAGGTCGCTTGCGATGTATTTAGACCATCTGACAAGGTGTAAGTAAACTGATCAACTTGTCCAAGACTTGAAGCATCGCCATTTGGTTGATAGCTGTAATTACCATTAGCATAGATTGACAATGTACCATGGTCACCAACAATGGTTGTTACACCTGTCGGATTAACCGCATGTGCTGTGCCATTAAATTCAACACTCGTTACTGTACTAAAACCAGAAGCAGTATCTGCGTGTCCATTTAGGCCAACATCATGGATAACATTACCTTCAGCAACTTTTGTGCTGTAGCCTGTGATATTTGTCGCATCAAATACATCTTTTTGAACTGACAATGTACCTAATAGACTAACTCCGACACCACCACCAGCATAAGTCATATAAGCTCTATATTGACCGGCTGCTAGGCCATCCAATGTCACTGAATTTCCACCAAAGGCTGCAAGACTGAGTAAGTTAGCATCTCCAGTACCATTTACAGCTACCCATTGATTCGTTGCAGTATCAAATTTTTGTACTACAAGAACATAATCGGCTAACAAGCTTGCACTGATAAGCGCACTGTAGTTAAACGTTACATCATTTAATGTTGCATCAGTCAAAGTGAAGTTAACGCTTTGGCCACCAGCCTGGAAGTCAAAATTATCGGTCAATGACAATAACGCTAGATATGTAGTACTACCTACCGCAACATCGTTACCAATTTGCAGATATTCAGGGTTAATGACTGCGACAGCAAGATCATCGACCGCAATCACAGGCGTGTTATTACCAATAGTGAAGTCTAGACTTGCACTTATATTACCGCCCAGAGGATCAGACAATGTGTAAGTGAAGTGATCGACTAGACCTAAGTTTGCATTCGTATTATTCGGCGTATAGATGTAATCACCATTTGCGAATATTTGAAGCGTACCGTATTGACCTTGAATAATTGTTCCAGTGTTTGGATCAACATTTGTAGTCACACCGTTTACAGTAACTGAATCAACAATTGTGAATCCAGTTACAGTATCAGCATGTGTGCCTACGCCAAGACCAGTAATGACATTGCCTTCAGATGCTAAACCAGTAAAGTCAATTTGGTTTGGATCGTAAACATCCATCGTACCTGACAATGTACCTAGGATACTCTTACCATAGAGGCCGTTGTATGTCATAAAGGCACGGTATTGACCTTCGTCAAGTCCTTCAACAACTACTCCTGGTGTCGCGTTCACACCTATACCCAATACACTTAGGTTCAGTAAAGAAGCTTCACTGCTACCAGTAATTGATTCCCAACGATTTGTAGCAGTATTAAATTTCTGTACTACAAGTTGATAATCACCAAGTGCTCCTTCATTGATTAAACTGCTGTATTTAAAGGTTGCAGTTCCAGTTTCACCAGCACCTACATTGAAGTTCACAGTACTATTCACGAATGGTAAAGGAGCTTGTAGGTTGATGCCAGCCAACGATAACAATGCAAGATAAGTTGCGCTACCCAATGCTCTGTCGTCTTCGATGAGATGAGGCTCAGCAGCAATTGCCGCATTTACAGCATCATCTACCGCTGTAATCGTTACAGTAGCAGGTTGTGATGGGTCTGCTGCATTCCAGTTCATATCCACAACTTTACTATCTAGATGTACATAGAACGTAGCTTGTGAAGTTGTATTAGAAGCTGGGTCTAACAAGGTATAGGTAAATTGATCAACTTGACCTAAACCAGCACTATCCGCATTTGGTGTATAGGTATAATCACCATTTGCATAGATGAGTAAAGTACCGTGGGTACCGATAATCTCAGTTGGAGATGCACCAACTGCAACACCATTGACTTCACTGATAATGCTGTTAGGTGTAACGATATCAACATCACCGTTTGTATTTGGATCAGAGATTAGGTTGCCATGAGCTGCCACTACATTGTAACCAGTAATAACCGCAGGGTTATAGACATCTACACTGCCGTTTAATGTGACAGCTACTGCCCCACCTACCAAGCCATTGAATGACAAGAACGCTCTATATTCACCCTCTGTAAGCCCACCTATTTGCGCAGTTGGCGTATTACCGAGTAAGGTCAAGTTCAGTAATGAACGATCACCTGTACCATTCACTGCTTCCCATTGTCCTGTCACATCATTGTATTTTTGCAACACAACATTGTAGTTACCTAAGGCAGATGCACCAATCAAGCTATTAAAGTTAAATGTTGCAACCCCTTCCTGACCAGCAGCGATAGTAAAATCAACTGTATCTACAGTAAGCAGTTGTAGGTCAACAATATTTCCAACATTCAATAGAACGCCATAGAATGCTGAATCAGCCTCTGTACCCACCAATTGATATTGTGGATTGAGTTCAACCTCAACAAGGTTATCAGCTGCACGAATCGAATCAAACACGATATTAAGATTAGCTTGTCCTGTTGCTCCAGTTACTGAGTCAGTTAACGTATATGTGAATACATCAGTGTGACCTACACCAGAACCATCTGCATTTGGTACGTAAACATAACTACCATCTTGATAGAAAGTAATTGTTCCATAAGTACCTGCAAATGTTTCTCCATCAGCATCAATCGGATGACCATTTACTGATGAAACATAAGTATTTGCAGTTACCTGATCGACTTGACCTGTTGTTGGATCTGGATCAGTAATTACATTACCTTCAGCATTGCCAATTTCATATCCACCTGCTACAGACAAATTATAATCATCCATAGTGGCAGAAAGAGTACCCAACACGCCAACACCTAACAATCCATCGTAGGCTAAGAATGCGCGATATTGACCTGCATCTAAACCATCAAGGACTGCACCAGGAACATTTCCTGTACCAATACCTAACAAGTGCAAGCTAATTAAAGATGAACCAGCATCACCGTGTATAGATTCCCATTGATTCGTTGTTGTATTGAACTTCTGAACTACTAACTTGTAGTCAGAAAGCACACCTGCGTCGATTAAGCCACTATATTGGAAAGTGACATCACCTTCATGACCAGCAGCGACAGTAAATCCTAGAGAATTACCACCGAGTTGAAGATCTAAACCTGCCACAGATGTAAGTACTAAATAAGAAGTACTGCCTAGACTTACATCATCACCCACAAGAGATGGTTGAGGGCTAAGAACTGCATGATCAGTGTTATCAAAGGCCAAGATACTAGAAGAACTAATCGTTACCGTACCAGTTGCAGGAGTCGATACATTACCCGCAGGGTCTGTTGCAGTTACACTTACAGTATGTGGACCATCGATTAATGAAGGAAGTGTATTGTCGGCAAGCGTCCAAGTACCGTTACCATTGTTCACTGCTTGATAATCCACGCCATCCACAGTCACTACAACAGTTGCAGTAGGATCATCAATCGTACCAGTCAATGGTGGTGTATCATCGTTAGTAGTTACATTTGTGAAACCAACTACTGGCGCAATAATATCAACGATAAAGCCGTCTGTACCATCGAGTACATCGCCTGTACCCAAGTTACCAGCAAGATCTGTATAAGTACCATTAGCCACACTAATGCTTGGTGCTGTGCCTGTACCATCCGGTGTAAACACTGCTGTCCAAGTGATATTGTCGGTTGTAACCAATGCACTCAATGTACCACCAATAAGCGTGATATCACTTGCATCAAAGCCTGCAACTGCCTCACTGAACGTGAAGGTAATGTTCGCATCTTCACCTGCTGCAAGTGCAAGGTCATCCGTCGTGATCGCAAGTGTCGGCGCTGCCGTATCGACAGTCACGATGACATCTGTTGGGCTGCTGATATGACCTTGTGAATCCACTGCTTGCGCATGGATGGTGATTGGGCCATCTGCAGTCACAGGAATCGCTGCAGTGATATAGCCATTGCCCAGGTCAGTCGCATTGACAGTGTAGTCAGTGCCGTTAACTGTCACGACTGTGCCTACCACTGCATCCGGACCTAACGCAACACGGGCATCAAAGCTGCCGTCTGTGCCTAGTTCTGCTGTATTGATGAGGCCATCAGTGTTTAAGTCATCCGGTACTGTAATCAGACCAAGCAAGTTCGCTGCTG